>DAOUUR010000170.1 GCA_030668045.1 bacterium | reverse complement strand
CCCTTCAGCCGACAGACACGACCGCCTTCCTGATCAATGGCGATAAACGGCTGGTCCTTGGGGATACGAGCGCGAATGAGCTCAACATTCTCGCGTACAGCGCGCGGTGTCGAGCAATTCTCTGCAAACAGGATCACCCCGCCGATATTTTCTTCGGCAATGAAATTCAGGAAACTACCGGGCGGTTTTTCACCATGATAGCCAAGTATGAACAACTGACCCAACTGATTGAGTATGTCTTTCACCAAACCTTCCCCATGCTTATGGTTCTACTCTCATCATTCATATAGCATCATATGGAGCGGACCAGATTCCGTCCCTCACCTTTAGCTCGATACAGAGCCTGGTCTGCCACCGACAGTAGTTCGTCCTGCGACTTGCCATTCTCTGGAAACGAACTAACGCCACACGAAACGGTTATTTTCAGTTTACCGGCTGATCCGGCTTCAATAATCGTACCTTCAACATGCTCGCGAATTCTATCACCGATCCGTCTCGCCTCGGACAAAGGTGTCTGCGGCAGAATAATAACGAATTCTTCACCGCCAAATCGGAAAAACATATCAACATCGCGAATGCAATCTTTGATCAACATCGATAGCCTCTTTAACACGATGTTGCCGACCTCGTGGCCGTAGGTGTCGTTAAGTTTTTTGAACCAGTCGATATCAACCATGATCAGCGACAGGGGGAGATCGTAGCGCAAGGCCCGTCGCTTTTCTTCTTCCAACTTCTGCACAAAGTACCGGTAATTGTAGGTGTCCGTCAACTCATCACTGATCGTCAACTCTTCGGTCCGTCGGTGCAACTCGGCGTTCTCCAATGCCATCGCCGCCGACCGAGCTACCACTGAGAGCATCTGATGTTCCTTCTCGCCAAACCCATCAGGCCGGTCGTTTTCGGCCACCAGCACACCCATTGTCCTTCCGTGCGCAGTCAGTGGTACAATCATCACCGATCGCGTCCTCTCACCCAGCGGCAGGTAGTCATCCCGTCCCGCAATATCCTTCACGGTGATCGGCTCGTCCATCTGGCAAACTTTCCCCACCAGAGTGATGTCTGCAGCTTCGACAGCCTTTAGATGGAAATTGGTCCTGCCGCTTTCGTGACGCACACGATAGAGGAAATTGCCTTTTGCATCTCCAAGGATCATAGCGAATCGCTCAAGCTGTAGAACATCGGCAAGGATTCGGCTGGTCTCTTTTATGACCCCGGTAGTATCCAGCATCGACCCCAGGATGCGAGTGTTTTCATACATAATCTCAAGTTGTGCCTGGGATTTTTCAAGCTCGGAGGTTCGCATATTAAGAGTGTCAAAGACTTTCAGCAGACGTTTCTCTGAACGTCGCAAGTACTCCGAAGCATACGAAATGGCCAGATAGTAGACCCACAGGAATCCGATCCTCATCGACAACCCAAACCAGCTTTGCAGTGTTACCTCCGAGTAAACAACTGCCAGATACGCAACCACTAACAGTGCGGAGACGGCAATCCCAAACCAGAACGTCAATACGTACGCCGCCACCGATGCGGTAAGATACATTAGCAGGTAGAATGACGAATCTAGCCCGCCGGTATAGTAGATAAACATTGGCACAAATATCAGGTCGTAGACGATCGAGAGAAAATAGGCCAGCTTCACGTCGAACCGGTCGCGCATGGCCAATCCAAAAACGGCCAGTTGCAACATAAAGGTGCCTATGAGTATGTGGAAGAAGGTTGTCTCTGAGGAGGGATAGTCACCAAAGAACGTAAACCAGGCGATCCCAGTCAGCGTCATCAGCCGAGTCAGCAGATAGATGACATCTACACGCGGCAGAAGGGTCTTATGTCGGTCAAGGAACAATTTCATCAAAATACCCGAATCGTACTAATTATCGGCGTAGATTCAGGTTTATTTATTGATACAACGTGATTTATAGCGATTTTGAGGGTGTCGCTACGGGCTGGCATCAGAGAAATGTCACAATCGATGAAAAGTTAGCACCAACCGCCAGAGCAGCAGGAGGATATGGGAAGCTATCAAAGCATGTTCCCCGAAGGGAATGCCCATAATTTTACTTGGCATCGACCGAACCGAAATTGATATTTGCATACCGGAACTATGTTACCCCATGCACGTATGGTCAGAGTACGGAACTATGCTTAGATCAATGACAAAATATCCTCCGCTTGTCACCACCGTGATGATCGGGCTGCTGATGGCAGTTTTTCTCTCTGGAAACAGCCTGGCAATCGTCGTTAAGGGTGAGGATAGGGTTCACATCTCAAATCTGCATGAGATCGATGATGACCTGTATGCTTTCGGTGAGTACATAACCATCGACGGACGCATTGAGGGCGACATTTGCGCCGCAAGCTATGAAATAAGCACCAACGGCTTCACGGGCGGGTCACAGAATATCTTTGCCTACGAATACCGTCACACCGGCAAGGCTGACGGCTCGATCAGGGCCACCGGTTACGATATTACTATCGATGGATTTATCGGACGTTCTCTGCTTGCCGCTGGCAATACCGTACGCCTGAACCAGGGCTCAGTGGTTTCCAATAACGTAAACATCTCCAGTAATATCGCTATGGTTGCCGGGACAATAGCCGGAAAGCTTGATTTCCAAGGGAACAAGCTGTACCTGTCCGGTTCAGTTAACGGTAATGTGACCATCGAAGCCAAGAAGGTCTTTCTGACAAGCCCATGTGTTATCAATGGTGATCTTGAGTACTGCTGCTCCGAGATGGAAATCGACCTGGACACTTTGCAGGGTGTAACTATTGTTGGTGAGTTGCGACGCATCGAACCAAAAGTAGCAATTGTCGAGGATGACGCCGCAGGTAGTCCGGAACCATCGGTCATGACATTCTCGATGGTGCTGGCTGCTTTTCTATTCGGCCTGATCATTATGGGGGTGTTTGGGAAATATGTCGAAGCATCGGTCTATCAACTCAAAACCCGTTTTGCCGTAGCCACCGCCACTGGTTTCGTGGCTCTGATGGCACTGGCTATGGCGGCAGTCTTCCTGGTGATTGCGTTGATTGTATTCTTGATTGGATGGGCAACCGTTTCCAGCAGCGCTGCACCACTGGGATCACTGATGCTGGTATTCTCAATACTGGCAATTCCGATCCTGAGTTTCGCAACCGTCTCCGGGGGACTGGTTGCCTTCACCGGCCAGATTGTGGTGGCCGTTCTGATCGGGTTCGGATTGGTGAGGATATTCAAGAAGAAGCCAGCTCCGATCGGGAGATTCCAACTGCTGATCGGATTGATTATCATGTTCGGGTTGTACCCGCTGCCGTTTGTCGGTGTGCTGTTCTACTTCTGCGCCTGTGCAATCGGAGGTGGAGGATTGATCTGCGGTATCAGATCACATTATCAACGAGATGTTTCGTCACAATGCGCACCGGAGAGTGATCAACCTGCGCCGCCGGAACCACCTCAGTAGCCGGAAGCCTTGCCGCGGTTTCTGGGATCGGAGGCGGCCGTCATTATTCCATTTTCATCCAGTTCAATCACCTGCAGATCGCTGTACGGCTTACGCTCTTTCACAGAATGACCGTACCGAATCAATCCCTGAATGATATTGATATCAAACTGTCCTTCTTCAAGATACAGCATGTCGGGCAGCCATTGATGATGAAAACGAGGTTGCGCACACAGAGCTTCCGCCGACATGTCAAACCGGATTGAGTTGAGCAGTGCCTGGGCCACCACCGTGATGATCTTTGATCCCCCCGGCGTACCCAGCACCATTCGCGGCTTACCATCCTTCAGCACGAGAGTCGGCGACATCGAAGAGAGCATCCGTTTACCCGGTTCAATCTTGTTGGCCTCACCACCAATCAAACCAAAGACATTCGGCACACCCGGTTTGATGGAGAAATCATCCATCTCGTTGTTAAGCAGAAAGCCCGCGCCTCCAACTACCAGACTGGAACCATAACCAGTGTTGAGCGTGTAGGTAATCGCCACCATGTTGCCATCATCGTCACAAATCGAATAATGTGTTGTCTGCTCAGATTCCCGCACGGGAGGACTTCCCTGCTTGACACGGGTTGAGGGTGTGGCGTGCTGGGGGTTAATAAGTTTGCGTCGGGCGTCCAGATAACCGGCATCAAGCAGTGTCGATGGCGCCGAATAGAACGCCGGGTCGCCAAGATGTTCGGAGCGGTCGGCAAAAGCCAGCCGCGAAGCTTCACAGAAGAGATGGATGTAGTCAACCGATTCTGGAAAAAGCCGAGCGAAGCCATATGGTTCGAGAAGTTTCAATATCTGCGCCACGATCACCCCACCCGAACTCGGCAACGGCATCGAGTAAATGTCGTAGCCGTCAAATGTAATGTGTGTCGGTTCGCGCCAGACCGGCAGGTAGGATGTGAGGTCTTCGGCGGTAATCAGTCCATCGTATTTCTGCATGGTGGCAACAATTTTCTCGGCCACTTCCCCGCTGTAGAAACCATCTGGTCCTTCCGCAGCGACAGCATACAGAGTTCGTGCCAAATCAGGTTGGAGAAAACGATCACCGGCAACGGATTTCTGGCCGTTCGGAACAAAGATGTCGGCCGTCTCCTCATACAACGTCAATTCGCGGTGATATTCTGTGAGTGAAGCCGCCAGGAAATCATCGACAATGAAACCGGTATCCGCAACATTGGCGGCGATCTTGACCAGCTCTTCCCATTCCATCGAGCCGTACTCTTGCCAGAGAGCATGTAGTCCGGCAACCGTACCGGGCACTCCGCACGCTCTGGCACCGTACAATGACAGACTGTCAATGACTTCGCCATCGTCGTTGAGATACATAGTTTCGACAGCAGCCAGGGGGGCTGTCTCGCGAAAATCAAGCGTCCGCACACGACCATCGGCGCCATTGCGAATCACCGCAAAACCACCGCCGCCGATATTACCAGCAGAGGGATGAACCACCGCCAACACAAATCCTGTTGCTACCGCCGCATCGAAGGCATTACCACCCTTTTTGAGAACTTCAATGGCCAGGTCGGTTGCTATCGGAGCGCCTGTTGCCACCGCTCCCCGCTGGTAGTAAGTGGTAACATCTACCCAACTGCACCCGAGAACTACCAACACAAAAAGAGCCGCCAGAGAGGCTGCAAGAACAACTCCCGGGCGGCTGTGTTTGATTGTTACCATAAAACTACGCGATTGCGCTACCGTTTCTCGACTAAGAAGATAATGCCATCGGGGAAATCAATCTCCAGCGGCAAACCGGACATGAGGTCCTTGGCTGTCGTTCGTATCGGCTTGGCCTCTTCCTCTCCAAAAATATTGGTCAGCTTGATATTGGGCGCCTTGAATCCGGCTTCCTTCAAGTCGGCCCGGATTATTATCTCCTTGCGACCTGATTCGAATCCATCCGACAATTCACCAGGCGGCGGTGCCGTGATAAAAAGTAAGCCCTTCTTGGTGCCCATCTGAAAGGAAACGTCAACTGATAGATCGCTGCAATAGAGATGGGAGTTGATCTTCTCGTGCCCTAACACATGCTCCACAAATGACAGTTTCTGATGATGACCGGCCGATGCAATATCAAACGAGAAGAGATACAGATTCCCCTTGAATCGCGAAGAACAAACCGCCACCGTCTTGTTATCCATCGTAGCGATCTTTTTGACCTTGGAATCATCAGTCGAGCGTATCGAACCGTAAATCCAGCACGGGAACGAACCGCTCTTGTGGTTCACAGTACCTATGCGATAGTCAACAGTTGTCTTCATCCTGAAATGATTAGCTAGAACCTGGCAATCTTTCATGTTCTCGTCCCAGCGAGGCATGACACCGCAGAGAACAACCGTCACCCCCGACTTGACCAGATCAATAATAGCCTCCTGGTCGCTCTGGGCCAT
>DAOUUR010000323.1 GCA_030668045.1 bacterium | reverse complement strand
CCAGAACAATGTCGGCCTCGGCAATTAACACTTTGTTTCGGATGGTGTTGATCTTGGCCGCCTTGTGGTCTTTCCAGAATTTATTTTCCTCGGGGCCAAGAATAGTATCTCCGCACTTGTCGCTGGCGTCATGATCGGTAATGGCTGAAAGAAAACGTATCGGCAGGTCGGCTTGCTGGACCTTACTGCGGACCTCATCGCGCCAATCAGAGTGAATCTCTCCCGATAAATAGACTTTCCATTCTTTTCTATTCACTTGCAGTCTCCTCCTGAATTCTGCCCGGTATTTTCAGGGCAAATAGCATATCAATAAATACTATGGCAGCACCGGCAATAAAAGTCACTTCGTAGCCAAACATTTCCCACGCGATACCACCAGCAACCGGAATCACAACCGCTGTAATATGGTTGGCCGTCATCCCGAACGACAAACACCCGGTCAAGTCCTCCGCTGTTGAAATTTTTCTGAGATATGATTTGAGGGCTATCGATGAACCAAACAGGATATTATCGACCAGATAGAATCCGATCAGAACCGGTAGCGAAGTGATGAAAGCATAGCCGGTAAAAATAAACACCAGCAAGAATGAACTTCCCACCAGCAGTAGCCGTTCGCCCAGACGGTCACTCAACGAGCCGAGCGCTCTGTTGGTGAAGATCGTGACAAAACTATTGGCCAGCATGATACCCGATATCATCGTTATGCTCAGTTCATGATTTCGAACCAACAGGAATATTGCAAAAGTTGTGAATATGTGTCGTCGGCAACCCCGCAAGAACGCGAGCGTATAGTATAACCAGTATTTTTTCTTGAGACGAATCTTCCGTTTCTCGGTCTTCCCGCGGTTCGATGGCAGCGCCAGTGTCAGGTAAAGCCCGATTGCAACAACCAACGCGCCAATGATGTAGAAGGTAACCCGGTAGTCAACAAAGAGTGTCAGCACCAGAATCGACCCGGCGCCAACCAGCCCGGCGAAGGATTCCCATGAGAGGAGACGTCCCTGGACTTTACCCAGCTCATTCCGATCAGAGAGCATCAGCAGTTGCGAAGAGTTGGTCGGTTCGAAGTAATGGAAACCGAACGACATGATAACCGTCGCTACCCCGAGCACGACAATTGAAGGCGCCAGACCACACAGAATAAGTCCGACGCCGATAGTCACAATTGAGATAGCCGCGATTCGAGATTCGGTCAGGTAGATTGCCAGCGCCCCAACCCCGAAGGCCAACAATCCGGGAATCTCTCGGGTTGCCTGAATGATGCCGACGTCGGTGGGAGAAGCGTCGAAGACCTCCACCGCGAAGTTGTTGAACATGATCCGCCAGGTGTAGAACCCGATCCAGACCACGACCGATGAGAGTGTAATAGAGAAGACCGAGATTCGCTTGATACCAAGAGCCATAGGGGCGGTTTCTGTTGCTGTCAGTTTTTTTGTTTGGGCGGGCGCCACGCTGGCGGCCAACAAAACCTGCTACGCAGTCACGGCAGAGCAGACGATACGCTTCCGACTAATCTCGCCAAACGCTGCACTGGTGGCAACAGCAAAATCAAATCAGGCTGAGGTAATTGATGGGTGTTTGCAGTTGAAGGATAGTGCCGGCAAGAGTCATAACCATTGGAAGCGGACTGGACAGGTTGGCAGGCGTGTCGTTTCCACTGATTTCTGTTACAACTCTTACCGGCTTGCGGGGAAATATTTTGGCTGCCCGCAACGGGGTTGGATTCTCCTTCCCGTGGCATGAATCGATACTAAGTATCGATTCTCCTTTCGAGCGGCGGCACGGCCCGGGCTGGGCAGATCCGTTGCCATCAAGAACGCAAGACTCTTTTCCTGCGTCGTTGGGCGACCACCGTTGGAGCAGCCGGGTTCAAATGGATTAACTGATAAGGTGCTGACGGACACTTGATATATATTTGGTTGCATCTGGTTCATCTGCTGGTTTCCATCAACTCGTCGCAAGCATTTCCATGTCCGACTCGTTGCGATATATTCGTTCCCAAATGTCGGACGGCGTTTTCTTGGCCAGCAACTCGCCAAATCTGTCAAAGACAAGCTCGAAATATCCCTGCTGCATCATATCAAAGGCACCGGGAACCGGTGAGGCCAGTGCGACCAGACCGTAAACAGCATCCTCAAATACCGCCGGGCAAACCGCAAGCGTCTGAGTTTCCTCTGAGATCAGGAGCTTCTGCTCAACAAAATTGCCTGGGACTTTACCGTTTATCGCCTCCTGCACCACCGATTGCGACTTCAGAGTCGCATAGAGAAGAGAGTTTTCTCTCGGCAGGCTGATAATGACTCCCTCCTTAAAACAGTAACGATCCCACCACGATGCCAGAGCGAGAGTACCGGTGTATGGGTTGTGAAGAACAAGCGATGCTTTACATATAGAAAAAAACTTGTCCAACTTGTTGACAAGCTCACAGAAAAGCGTAGGTACCGGTTTTTCCTGCGATAGTAGCCGATCAAATGATCTGAAGATGGCTACCGATACTTTACCGGCCAGCTCTTGCTCCGATGGCGGTTGGTCGGGTTCCATCCACCGAAGATTGGCCAGCCGGATTGAACTCATGTTGTTGTATTTTTCACCGTAGCTACTGTTGGCAGTTTCTTTAGCAGTCGATCGAGATGTGCGATATTCTTGCTGAGGAACTCGTCGTCCGGAAAGACGTTTACCATCTTGACCAGGGCTGTTCGGGCGTTGAGTAAACGCTGTCTGAGTTGTGGATTTGCGCCTCGACTGTGTTCCACCAGAAAATCCAGATCTCTCAAACTGTGAAGTATCCGTAATTTCTCGAATCCGTCCAATCCGGCCACGTTTCACACCTTTCTTCTGAGATTGATTGTTACTCATGTTCTGCTTTCTGGCAGTTGACACCCCCACCTCTCTTCTTGGAGACTCATTAACTCATCAATCTGGTTTATCTGTTTCTGACAGTCTTCGCGATCCGGTTGCTTCTCCAGTATGCTGACAAATATCTCGCGGGCGGACATCAATTCCAGCACCACCGATATTCCTGGGTCGTTTTCCGAGCGAATCTGCTCACCGAGCTGCTCAACTCTCTGGACAACGCGGTCAATACTCTGTTTAAGTTGATGGTCATTCATCATAGCTCCCTTGTGGTCCCTTCATGGCCCCCTGGCCTCCTACTCATTTGAATACTCTGCGGGCCCATGTCAACCTTGATCGGCCAATTGCCCTGTCGTTCTACGGTATAAAAGGGGATATGGATGAGATATGCATCTTATCCCATATTGACTGGCGTCTGTGGCAGGGATTTGATGGGCTATAGCCTTGGCACACAGTTAGATACAGTAGGGAAACAATCTCGAGCGATATTACATTGACTGCAGATATGATTGAAGATTGGCGTTTTTGTTGGCTATGCCGAGCTTGCGGCGAATGCTTTTTCGCTGATTGCGAACTGTTCCTTCGGAGGTATTCAGGGCTAAGGCAATATCCTTTGAGGACATGCCGTTCTTGATCATGTTGCTAACTTCCAACTCGCGTGGGGACAGAGTAGCGTATCGTGTTTCGAGCTGGCTGACAAACGGCGAGACAATTTCAGCCAGATTCTGCTCAACCATTCGAACATAATTGATACGCGACTTGTCAACACCGACTTCAAGTTTTCTCAACAGGGGAAGAACGATTCTGTTGACGTTGGACTGCAT
>DAOUUR010000024.1 GCA_030668045.1 bacterium | reverse complement strand
TGAAGTATCCCGGTTGTTTTGTCTGTGGGGACGACAACAAGTGCGGTTTGAAGGCCAAGTTCTACTCCGACGGAAACCAGGTAGTTACCGAGCTGACGGCCCAGCGGGATTTTGAGGGCTATCAGGACATCTATCATGGTGGCATTATTGCGACCGTTCTTGATGAGGTTATGGTTAAGGCGATCCTGGCAGATCAACGATATGCCGTAACTGCTGAGATGACGGTGCGCTTTTTCAAGCCGGTTCCGGTTGGAGAGAAGCTGAGATTTGTCGGGAAAATAGTCAAGACCAGAGGCCGCATGTTCATCACCGAGGGTGAAGCCACAGGCGACGATGGAGCCGTATTTGCCCGTGCTACCGGCAAATACATTGAAGCCCGAGGGCCTTTGAAGCAGTCCCTTGTGAAATCAACCGAGCAATAGTGTACTTTTGGTTCATGGTTTTCTCAATTGTCGTCCGATTGCCAATCGACTATCCCTTGTAACTCAATACAGCTAAGTCTGTTCGCTACGTGCCTGTGTTCGGCTCAGGTGGCATTGGCTTTGCAGTGGTCCCAAGACATGATAATAGACCGCCCGCCTCTGAAATGCTATGTTGCCGCCATTCGGAATGCATCGGTTGATACCGTCCTGGGCGAAAAAGGGTTTTCCAATGGGCTGATTGCCTTTGCCATTCCAGACTACGGGGTTCTTTTTCGCTGTCGGGCCGAGGGTACGCTGATTGACCTTGAGTTTGGGGCCTTTTTTGGTCTTTTGGAATTCATCGGCTCCAATCTGGCCACAGAGAACATCCAATCGTTAAACGTGGTCTCATCTGCTCCACAATTTGTCTTCGCCTTCGATGGCAGGTCGCGCCTGCTTACGGAGAATCCCGAACGCAAGCGGCTACTGAAAGAGTACAGCGCAAAGTACAAGCTGTCTATCAGCTATCTGGAGTCGATCTCCAACCGTGCCCTCTGGCCGCCATCAGAATATCCGTCACTTCGACAAGCCAATCTAATCCGTCTTGAGAAAAGCGAAAAAGATTTCTCAAAACAACGCTTCATGCCCTTCCAGAAAGGTGCAAGGCTTTGATATTCATCATCGGTCTGTCTGCAGGGTAGGGCTATGAGATCAATTGACTGCGGCCGATTGCACATTTTGTGAACCAATTCGATGAATTGTCATTCGGTTTCACCCCAGCTTCTACTCCGGGATCTCAACTGTTTGTATCGTTAAGGGCTGCTGAGGCTTAACTGGCGAACGCCAATGTTCGGCGCGGCATGAAGCTTGCTAAATGGATCGATATGGATATTGCTGGAATACCGAAAATCCAGATTATAGCCGCCGACCGCCTCCATTCCTATGAGCGCGCCGATGGGGCTGAAACAGGGCAGGAGAATACAGCCGCCCTGATTCACCATCCATTTCTCGCCACCGAAATTGGCGACGGGGATTTTCTCCTGTTGGAAAAGACTACCAAGGTTCAGGCCTGTGTCGATGCTGGTTTGGAGCACCTCCCGGTTCAGGTATGTTCGTCCGGCGAGATATCTGTCGAGAGCAGACGGCTCGGGTTGATAAAGTTCGATAGTGATGATCTGGTCCGTCTTTGTTCTCGATATCCTGACCAGATAGTCCTGAGTCGAGATGGGGGGCAGGCAGAGAATCCGCCTGCTGGTTTCTTGACGGCACGTTTTGAGTTCGACGGTGCCGATCCGATCAGCGTCTATCTGCGTAACTCAAGCCAGATCGGGTGTCCGTCGGCTCTGGAAAATCTCTTTGACGCGATTTCCGAGAAAGGCCGTTACGTTCCAGTTCTTGATCGACGTCGCAGATCCGATGTTATCGCCGGAGCAGCGTTGCCGTCGGGCTATGTGGAGACACCGGCGTTCTCGCTCTCTGATCTAAAAATCGCGGTTACAGCTGACCGGTTGTTCCCTGCGGGGCTTCTTGATATCCGGGTCAATCGACGCGTGTTGAACATTGACTACCCGACCACAGTTCTCAGGTCCGAGATTTCAATCGATGAAAAGGACCTGTTTTTGAGCGACCTGATCGCTCTTCGGGAGCAGAATCGCCGCACATCGTTTTATCACGGGCAGGTTTTCCTGCTGAATCACTGAAAAAATTGTTGAAGACAGGGGGCGCTCAGCGTAGGTTCTGTTATGAATCTTACGACTGGGGATTGGTGTGACCGGCTCAAAAATCGTTCCGAGCGTCGATTACAGCCGGACACGAAAAAGCCCCGCCGGATTGACCGGCGAGGCGCACGTCTTGGGACATCCGAAAAACGGTGGTCAGCCAACCTTCCCAATCAAGAGAGCCAGACGCGATTTGTTGCGGTCGGCGTTCTTCTTGTGAATGATATGGCGCGAGGCTGCTCTGTCCAGAAGCGAGGCAGCTTCCCGATACTTGACCTGAGCCTTTTCTTTGTCAGTCTCGGTCCGGAGTTCTTTGATGGTCTTCCGCATCTGGGAGCTGATGGCGCGATTACGCAGCCGCTCATCATTGGAGGTGCGCATGCGTTTCTTGCAGGACTTATGACTCGGCAATGTACATATCCTTTCATTCAGTATTTGAATACAACCCATAAATATAATCGGCAGATTCCTCTTGTCAACCACTAATAGCACAAGAAGTTCTGTAATTAGGTCGGCCGGCAAAGTTTCGGCAGCGACCGCTTTTTCCCGTATTCTCGGGCTGGTGCGGGAGCAGGTGATGGCCTATTTCTTTGGTGCCGGTTTGGCTACCGATGCCTTTATCACCGCCTACCGTATTCCCAACCTCTTGCGGGATATGTTTGCCGAAGGTGCTCTCTCCTCTGCGTTTGTGCCGGTATTCAAAGAGCAGATGGTGCGGGAATCAGATGAAAAAGCGTTTCGGCTGGCCTCAATAGTAATTACGGCGGTCCTGACGGTGGTCGGACTGATAGTCCTGATGGGGGTCATTGCTGCCCCGGCGATTGTCTATATCACGGCCAACGGTTTTGTCCCTCTTCCTGCGAAATTCGATCTCACCGTCAATCTGACCCAAATCATGTTCGCCTATTTGCTGCTGGTTTCGCTCTCGGCGGTGGTGATGGGGATGCTCAACTCATTTGACCGATTTGGTGTTCCGGCTCTCTCACCGGCGATGTTCAACCTCGGGGTTATCCTGTCGGTGGTGGGGCTCTACAACTTCTTCGACCAGCCCGCCTACACGCTGGCAATCGGGGTTCTGGTTGGCGGTGTGGGGCAGATTGCGATCCAGTTGCCATCGTTGCGGCGGATCGGGTATCGGTTCCGGCTGATATTTGATTTCCTTGACGAAGGCTTCAAACGAGTCCTCAGATTGATTGGTCCGATGATTGTCGGTCTCTCGGCGGGACGCATAAATATACTGGTCAGTACGCTGTTGGCATCGTTTATGGTGGAGGGGTCGATTTCATATCTGAGCTATTCGTATCGTCTGATGCATTTCCCGCTGGGTGTCTTTGCGGTAGCTCTGGGCACAGTGGCTCTGCCGAAAGTATCGGAGTTGGTAACCCGTAATGATTCGGAGGGGCTCAGTCGAATATTCCGCGAGACCATTTCGGCCAATATGTTTTTGATCATCCCGTCGGCTGTATTTCTGGCGATGGCAGGGCGGGAACTGGTAGCGTTGATATTCCAATGGGGTGCTTTCGGCGCTGGGGAATCAAGCAGCACCGCTCTGGCCCTGATGCACTACTCTTATGGTTTGATTGGGTTTGCCGGGGTGAGAGTGATTGTACCGTTCTTCTACGCTTTCAACGACTCAAAGCTGCCGATGAGAATTTCGATAATCACGGTGGGGATCAATCTTGCTCTCTACTATCCACTGATCAAGATACTTGATTTTGCCGGGCTGGCGGCGGCAACTTCGGTCGCCGGTCTGATCAATTTTGTTCTGCTGGCGAAATTCCTGCCATCGAAAGGGATTGCAATTCCCTACGCGCGAATACTGGTCGATGTGGTGCGGATGATCGTGGCGGCAGTGCTGGCTTTCTACTGCGCCCGACTGTTACCGATCAGTTTTTCTATCGGGGATTCAGCATTGATGCAACGACTGCAGGACTTATTGGTTCTGCTGGTGGCGGGCGGCATCCTGTATCTGCTTTTCTGTTTAATCTTCAGGGTTCGAGAAGTCTGGCGAGTACCACGGCTATTGCTGCGAAAATAGAGGTTTCTTTCGATGATCCGCCGATACCCCAGCTTTTTCCTGCTTTGCTTTGTAGTATTGGGAGTCGCTGCATCTGAACTCAGTAGGTATCCATCATGGCTGTTTCTTCTGGCGGCTATCGTCATGTTTGTCCTGGGTGTGCTTGGCATCAGTCGCTACCGTACATTTGCCGCGGTTGCTTTTGGTCTGGCCTTTTTCTGTTTTTCCGGATTTCATTATGCCATTGAAGTCTACGATACCGGCCCGAATCACATCTCCCGTTTCGCCCGGTCGGACCAGGTGTACCATATTTTTGGGCGGGTGTCTGATTGGCCTGAACTGAAGTCCAGCCGGACCGAAGTGAAAGTCGCGTTGGATTCAATTATTTCCGACCGAACCTATCAGGTCAGCGGCGCTATCATGCTTCGAGTAGGTGACACAACCACCGCCTTGCAGCGCAATGATCGGGTCGAACTGTTTGGCCGTATCTACCCGGTTGTGAGCAGGCCCGGAACCGATGGGTTTGACTATGGCCGGTATCTCCACCTGCGGGGAATTTTTGGTGTCGTCTATCTCCCCAGTTTGTTGCATGTCCGAAGCGACCATAGCGGCAGTCACGGTCTCTTTCGCCATGTGGATCAGTTGCGCCGCAGTATTACCGGTTCGTTCGCGCGCAACTTGACACCTGCTTCCGCAGCGGTGGCTTCAGGATTCCTCATTGGCGAAACCCGTAATATCTCGCCGGAGATATATTCTCGTTTTCGGGATTCGGGAACGTTGCATCTGCTGGCTGTCTCGGGGTCGAATGTCGCAATAGTTTTGCTCTTCATAGTCTACATCCTGAGACCGTTTTCGCTCCGACGCGGCAGGCGGGCGATTGTGCTTTTTGGAGTTATCTTTCTCTTTGCCGCTCTCTCCTATGGTGACGCTTCAGTAACGCGAGCTTCAATCATGGCATCCCTGGTGATACTGGCCGGACTGCTGGAACGAAAGATCGACCTTAACAATATCATCGCCGCTACCGCGCTGGTGATCCTCCTGTTTAACCCTGCTCAGTTGTTCGATGTTGGGTTCCAGCTTTCATTTGTCACTGCCTGGGGATTGATATTTGTCGTGCCCCGGCTTGGCCGTCTCTTTGCGCCAATCCACCGGCGCCGTTTCTATCGGTACGCTATTTTCCCCCTGATGATTTCACTTGTAGCCCAGATATGTTCAGCGCCGTTGGTTGCCTATCACTTTCAGCGAGTGCCACTGGTGTCAGTGGTAGCCAACCTCGCCATTGTGCCGCTTGTCTCACTGGCTGTGATCGGTATTTTGATTTTGCTCGTTGCTGATTTGATCCTGCCCTCGCTCGGTCTTCTTGTCGGATCGTTGCTGAATGTTCTGATGGAATCGATACTCTGGCTGCTGGATATCTTTGGCGGCGATCATGTGCCTGTTCTGCAGTTGTCGGACTGGCCGGTGGGATGGCTGCTGGCTATTTACGCCCTTATTTTCCTCATAGCACTGGCGATCAAATCAAGAGCGGTGCGCCGAGCAGCGATATTTGCATCTCTCATAATGGCCAACTTTGCTCTGGTCAGCGGAGTCGTGTCTGCTTTTGAAACCGGAGATAGTCGGTCGGTCCATCTCTTTGGTCTGCCCGGTGGAGTGGGGGCGGTTGTGAGGCATTTCGACTCGAACGAAGCTGATCTTGTCATCACCGACATTTATCGCAAGGAGTGGGAGATTGATGAGGTCGTAGTTGTACCGGCTCTGAGGAATCTCGGAATTGATCGGTTGCACCAGATAATTCTGATGAGGGCCGACTACGGGGCAATTGATGACATTGTCAGGTTGGCTGCGACTTATCAGACCGAGACACTATTTGTGGCTGCTTTTCTGGAGAACAGTACCCGAGACTTGATCGACCGCCAGCCCGACAGCGGGAAAGGGCCAGCTGTTAGAATCCTGGTTGGCGGTGCGCAGGAGCCTGTCCCGGAGGGATACTATTTGTCAGGTTCCGATCTGTTGCTCTCGTTTGGCTCTGGTCGGATTCGTTTTGTGTCCGATTGCCAGCCCGACGAGGAACCACCGAACAGCCAGCAGATGCCATCGGCTGTTGTTTTTGGCAGTAAGTGCAGTTTGCCGGATGATCAGACCCAACTGCTGTTTGCAGCCGGATACGCTCAAATTGTCTGCGCTCGCCTTGACGGGCATCAGTCCGATAGTCGGGTTTTTGATCTCTCCAGTCTAGGAAATCTGACCCTGTTTCCAAATGTTAGCGGCATAACTGTTTGCGTAGAGTAAACATCGCCGCATTTTCTCTCTCAAGAAATCAGGCCAGTGACCCGATAATCGTATAGAAGTATCGAAATGCGTCCAAACGGCGGACTTAACGCTCTATTGAAGGGTTTTGGAATGAGCCTTGCGGGTAATCTCCAGACTGTATCATTTCCTGATATATTGCAGCTCCTATCTACGGGAAAAAAGACCGGTGTGCTTGAAGTCAAAACATCGACCCGGCAGAAAGAAGTGGCTTTTAAGGACGGCAATATAATCTTTGCGTCCTCTCTAAATGCTTCGGAAGATCTACTTGGGAGCATGTTGCTGCGGCGGGGGAGGATATCCAAGGCCGATCTGGAACGCGCTATCACTCTTCATAAGCAGACCGGTCGTCAGCTTGGTACAACGTTGATCGATATGAACCTGTTTGATAAGCAGGAAATCACCGAGTGTCTCAAACTCCAGATCGAAGAGATCGTCTATAACCTTTTTGCCTGGCGCGACGGGTCGTTTAACTTCCTCGAGGATGCCGCTCCCAAGAATGCGCCGTTCCTGCTGGAAATGCCTACCATGAGTGTTATCATGGAGGGGACACGTCGGATCGACGAGTGGCTTGAGATTCAGAAAGTCGTGCCTCCCGATGACGTCATGCTGGCGCTGGCATCATCCCCGAAGGTGACTGGCGACGAAATCGTGCTTACTGTTGAAGAATTCAAAGTGCTGGCGCTGATCAACGGTCAGCGGACACTTCCGGAATTGATAGATGTTTCGCCGTTCGGTGAGTTTGTTACCTGTCGAGCAGCGTACAAGTTGATCCTCAACTCGCTGATTGAAGCGGTCGGGAAGAAAGAGAACGAAGAGGTTGAGCAGGAGGACGAAGAGGCGGTTGTTCTGTCGATAATCTTCCACCTATACAGCCATTGTTTTCATCGTATCCGCACCGTTGTTGAAAGCGTGGTAGGGGAGACCAACTCCCAGTTCAGCTCTTTTGCAGCGCGCTACCGTGATGGATTACTGGCATATTTTCCGGGAGTTGATCCATCATCGGATCTCATGCCTGATCTTGAAAGATTTACCGCCGCGGTACAGGCTGTGCCGCAGCCGATCAGATTGTACCGTCTGATGTCCGGCTTGGATCAGATGCTGGCAGGACAGTTGGAGTATGTCTATATGATGCTCGGTACGGCTCCTTTCCGGGAAGCAATAGGCAAAGTCAAACGAGAAATATCCGGACCGCTGGCAACCCGGCGAGAGCTGGTGAAACGGTATGATCTCGAAGATAGCTTTTACAGAACGCTGAAGCAGACCGACAAAGTAGTAAAAATGGTTAGAGGTTGACAATGAGAACTATTTCCATCATTGCTGCCGCTACTGTTGTAGCGTCAGCCAGCAACGTATACGCCGCCAACCTGGCGTTGGTGACGACTCCTCCAAATATTCTCCACATTATATTGCTGGTGGTTGCTGCGGCAAGCGCCGTGGTATCGTGGAAGGTGCTATCAGCCGTCCGCGGTGGCAGGCTGGTTCGGAGCTGGCAGCTGTTCTTGGGGGGATTTGTGGCCTTGTCTCTTGGTCAGATTGCCTTCCTGCTAAACGCCACCGAGATTTTTGCTGTTCCAGACTACTCGGTGCCGGCTGTGTTTGTCGCCGGGATTGGGCTGCTAATGTACGGTATAGTGGAGACCAAACGAGTCCTGGGTTAAGCCGGTACAATTGTGTTGACACAACTCGTTAGACGAATTATGATTATAAGTGGAGTGAAATGTCACTTCCGCTAATGTTCTATTATCAAGTACGTTACAAGAGGATAAATGGCCCGAGCTGCTGACATAGAAGAACGCATTTTCAAGTGTGAGAAAATCCTCTCGGAGGATCCGTCATCGCAGATTTTTGCCGCCCTTGCTGATGCTTATCGCAAGAAGGGTGATGTTGAGAAGGCGTTTCGTGTTTGCCAGAACGGCTTGAAGATTCACGATAACTACGGTTCTGCTCACATTATTATGGCCAAAATCAATCTTGATCGAGGTCTCTATGATTGGGCCGAAGCGGAGACTGAGAAAGCTGCGGTTCTTGATGGTCGTACTCGCACAGTCGAGTTGCTTATGTCTGAGATTCACATATATAAGGGTGAATTTAACCAGGCGATCAAACTTCTCAAGAAGCTCCATGAGACCGATCCGGGCAACGGCCAGATCACCAGACTTCTGGACATAGCCCAAAAGATACCGGAAGAGCAGGCCGCCAAGGAGCGCGCCGAGATGCTGACAGTTGTGCCCGGTTCGCGACAAGGCTCATCGCCAGCCCCCGTCGGACAACCGGTCGCTGTGGTATCGGAGACGGAGATCGAGCCAATAAATACCAAACAGTTGTTGCAGAAGGTGGTTTTGATTCCGGGTGTTGATGGCGCCTTGTTTGTTAATACCGAGGGGTTGGTTGTTGAGTCTGAATGGTGTTTACAAATTGATCCCAATCTCTGCGGTGCAGCTATTGGCGAGGTTGGGAATTTCCTTGATCAGGAATTATTGCAAAGTTCATTTGGCAGCGCATCTGCCGTACTAATAGAATCAGAGGCCTTGACCTATCATCTGGTCAAGAGACCCAACGGTGTGTTTCTGTTTGTTGGGAACTCCTCGGCTACCCTCGGCTCGCTCCGCATGCGTGTGGAGAAGCTGATGCTAAATTTTCGTGAGTGAGGAATAGCTAATTATGGTTATAGGCGATCGAATAAGAATGCAGACCCTACTGTTCTCTCTGGTATTGATCACCGTGGCGGTGGTTTTGTTTCCGTGGAGATTTGGCATGGTTCTGGCCAAGGCGTCCCTGATCAACGCCTTGTATGAGCTGGTGTTTTTCGGCGTCGTCATTCACTTCTTCAACCGAAAAGCGAATCTGCTGCAACTGGCTCAGGCGGCCGGAGTATGTCTGATCTACCGGCTTCTTCTTGGGGCGGCGTTTGGTGTACTGGTGGCGATCGCTTATTCTATGAGTCTGAAAGTATCTCTGGCGTTGGGTATGTCTAGCTACCTGCCGGCGATTATCCTGCATATTGTGGCGACGCCTTTTGTTTTGAAACCGGTGATCAGCCAGATTTATGAGTCCCAGCCGACGCGGCGGGCACCGCCGCCAGATTTTGCCCCCGGTGACAAGGCCGATACCGGTGTCACCACGCTGGCGGTGTCTCGAGACATGGGATTTAAGCCATCGACTACACCGATTCAGCCGAAACCGGAGACAATAGAGATTGTTCCGACGCGAGCGCAGGTACAGACGGCAAAACCTTTCTCGACTACGATTACAGCGCCGGGTACGGCTAATGGTTTTGACATGGCAACGAAGTATATAGGGGAAAACGGCTCGGTGCATCTGGCGGTCGTTGTTGATTACGAGGGACTGACCCTTTCACAGTTCTCCCGTGGGGATATTGTCGCGGAGGAGTGGGCGCCGATGGCCCTGATTTTCCGCGAAAATAACGGTCTGGTGTTGGGGCGAGTGGGCTGGGATAGCCCCGAGCGGGTTGAGCTATGTTTGAAAGATCAGAAGATTGTTGTGGCGGGTGGAGATCATTTTAATCTGATGGTTGTTGCCGAGCGGCAAGCTGATGAAGTTCTCAATATCCGGATCAATCAGGGTCTGGAGACTATAAAGAAATATATTGCGGATAGATACGGAGAGAATCTGGCCGTTAGAGCGGAGAGTTCATATGTATCAAGTACTCAATGATCTGAACAAGACTTCCGGAGTGACCGGATCAATGGTCGTTGGCAACGACGGTATCGTCATTGCCGCTGATCTGGAAGAGACCTACGAGGCGGAGACGGTTGGTGCTTTGGCCGCTTCGATTCAGGCAAACATCCAGAAATCGCTGGAGCGTCTCGACAGCAGCGCGCTTCGGCAGGTAACGATTGAGGCTCATGATGGCAAGTTGTTCTTTGTTGATGCCGGGTTGGGAATCCTTGTTGTTACGACGGAGAAGGAAGTGAATATCGGGCTGATCCGACTGGAGATCAAGAATGCCCTGGGCAAATTGAAAGTGGCTAGCTAGTTGGTGACTGAAAGAGGTACAGGACGATAATATGGTTTCAATTAATTATTCCTCTCGAGAGGTTTGCTGCAAGATTGTATACTATGGCCCCGGACTCTCGGGGAAGACGACCAATCTGCAGTATGTGCATGCGAAGATTCCTGGTACTACTCGCGGCGACTTGATATCACTTGCCACCGAGGCTGACCGGACTCTCTATTTCGATTTCCTCCCGATCAACATCGGGACCATCAATGGTTTTGCGGCCAAGTTCCAGCTATACACGGTGCCGGGTCAAGTCTACTACAACGCTACCCGGAAGCTGGTGTTGCGCGGTGTGGACGGTGTTGTCTTTGTAGCCGATAGCCAGCCGGACAAGATGGACGAGAATATCGATTCGCTGGCCAATCTCGACGAGAACCTTGCGGAATACGGGTACGATCTCAAATCGATGCCGTTTGTATTGCAGCACAACAAGTGTGATCTGCCGAATGTGATGACTCTTGAGCAGATGGACGCAAAGCTCAACCCGACTGGTGTACCGTCGTTTATGAGTTCCGCAACCGAAGGGACCGGAGTGTTTGATACGCTCAAGATGATCATCAAGCTAGTCCTCGATAAGGCCAAGTCCGGTGGCGGCCAGACTCGCCCCAACGCTTCGGCAGTATCGGCGCCATCGCCCGACAATTCGGTTTCGGCTCCCTCGGCAGCTCCTACGCAATCGGTGGCTTCAGCGCCGACCGCAACCAGCGTGGCAACGCTTCCGCAGCAACCGGATGCACCGGAGGTCGTTAGGGAAGAGGTTGATCAGGCTGCATCAGCTTCGGTTGTTGAGTCTGCTCCGGTTTCAGAACCGGCTTCGGAACCGGAACAGTATCGACCATATCCGGGAAGTCAGAGCCAGAAGATAGATATCAAGGACAAGAAGATCACTCCGGCTGCGTTTACTCCCGCCGGAGACAACATAGACAGCGAAACTCCCCTCGAGAAAAAGGTGGTTAGCGAAGATACCACCGGGGAGACGTCGGAGGATGATAGTTTGAAGGCTCCGATAATGTCTCCCTCGCTTAAAAAAACCGCACTGCGGAAGAAGCGTGGGTTCCTCAAGAGATTATTTGGTGTTAGATAGCCCGCAAGGAGGCTTATATGGCTGACGATAGTTTAGTTATTTACGAAGAAGAAATTCAGCAACTCGAGTCTCTGATCTCAAAGATGCTGAAGGGATGTGAGGCGAAGTGTGCCTTGCTGGTTGACAAGGACGGGCATCTGATAACGCGTCAGGGATTTACCCACTCGTTGGATACGACCGCTCTGGCCGCTCTGTTGGCTGGATCGTTTGCTTCCACCAAGGAAATTGCGCGACTGGTCGGTGAGCCTGAATTTTCGATCTTGTTCCACCAGGGCAAGAAAGACAACATTCATATGTCACTGGTGGGGGATCGCTCTATTCTGGTTGTGATTTTTGATGACCGTACAACAATTGGAATGGTGCGCCTGTACGCTCGTGAAACTTCAGTTGAACTGACCAAGATATTCGAGCAGATCAAAGAGAATCCAAAGAGTGGAGCATCAACTGCGATATCTGATGATTTCGCCAACATGGCCCAAGATAAGCTTGACGATATCTTCCAGGACTGAGCATCACCCCGGGGAGGGTACGGGTCTAAACAGGGGACGTTGCTAACTTTCCAATAGGAAGCAGGACTTCGATGTCAGTCGAACTTGCAAATATACTGATAAAAGCCGAACGCATCACTCAGGAGCAAGCTGATGAAGCTACGGCGATGGCTAAGGATAACAAGGAACGTTTTGAAACCAACCTTGTTAGAATCGGCGCCGTTGCTTCTGAAGATGATGTTGCCGAGTTGATCGGTAAACATCTTAAGATCGGAGCCCTGCGTCTCGGCGACGTCGAACTCAACCCAGAAGTTGTCAAACTGATTCCTCTTGATATCGCCCGCAAGTTCAAAGTCATTGCGGTCTCCAAGCTCAATAAAACGCTGCTGGTCGCTATCGGTGACCCTAACAATATCTATGTTCTCGATGCCATCAAGTTTATAACCGGGTTGACTGTTCAGCCGGTTATCTCGCCGCAGGCAGCGATCGAAAAGGTGATCGAGGATACCTACACCGATGCCAACGGACTCTCGGAAATCGTCAATAGCATGGAGGCCGATTCGGACCTTGAGCTGGTTGAGGCCGAAACAGGTCCCAGCGAGTCGGACCTGCTCTCGGCAATTCAGGACAAACCCCTGGTTAAGTTGGTCGATTCGATTATTAGTGATGCTATCAGGATAGGCGCCTCCGATATTCATATTGAGACCTACGAAAAACGTCTGCGAGTTCGCTATCGTGTCGATGGTGATCTTCGGGAGATGGCCCCCCTACCGTTCAAATACCGTGCTGCCATAATATCGCGTGTGAAGATTATGGCCGAGTTGGATATCTCCGAGCGCCGCCTTCCTCAGGATGGTCGTATCAAAGTGAAGACCGCTGGCCGCACAGTTGATCTTCGTGTTTCGGTTCTGCCAACTATATTTGGCGAGAAAATCGTTATGCGAATACTCGACCCTATGGCGCTGATGGTTGATATGACAAAGCTCGGTTTCCGCAGAGACGATCTGAGTAAGTTCGAGGAGAAAATTCATCTGCCGTTCGGAATCAT
>DAOUUR010000353.1 GCA_030668045.1 bacterium | reverse complement strand
GAAGTAAGCGGTATAGTCCGTCCGAGCGATGTCAAATTTGACAATACGATCAAGAGTGAGCAGATCGCGAACTTCCGCGTTGTCACCAAGAGCAAAGGCGTATCTGAGCCATATAACCGGCCGGGATGGCTTGGGAAGTTGTTTGACATAATCTGGCCTTTTTAGGTGCATCTTTGGTTGTTTCGAGTTGCGGTTCTTTTTGAAAGAGCAAGAGATATGAGAATCCGTTTGATATTCCTGGTTTTGATTGTTTTGAGCATTGTTGGTCCCGGGCGGTGCGAGCGCATCAAGGACATCGTTGACATTCAGGGTGTTCGGGGCAATCCGCTTACGGGAATAGGCTTGCTGGTTGGTCTGGCCGATACGGGCGATAAGACGTTGGCTTCACAGCGGATACTCACGAACATATTCAGGAGTTCCGGGCTGGTTCTTTCGCCGAGCGATTTTACGGGCGGTAATGTTGCGGTTGTTATGGTGACTGCCGAGTTGGGTCCTTTTGCTCGCAATGGTTCCCGCATCGATGTTGACGTTTCTTCGATAGGCGATGCCGACAGTCTTCAGGGGGGTATGCTTCTGCCGACGCCGCTGCGCGGTCTTGACGGGCAGGATTACGCCGAAGCGCACGGAGCAGTTTTTATCGGGGGGTGGTCGGCGGTTGGCAAGCAGGCATCCGTCACTAAGAATCATCCGACTGTAGGTCGGATATCGGGCGGGGCGATTGTCGAGAAAGAGGAGCTTGCGACGTTCGTGGAGGATATCGGCAAAGACAGGATTATCACTCTTCATCTGAGAAACAATGACTTCACAACCGCCGAGCGTATCAGCAAAGCTATCAACGAACTCCACGCAGACAGTGCGGTCGTGGTCGATGCCGGGACTATCCGTGTCAAGATGCCGGCTGAGCTTGAGCCTACCAAGGTGGCGGGTTTCATCGACGAGATTCTGATGCCCGACGTGAAGGTGGATATGCCTGCGGTTGTCGTTATCAACGAGCGCACCGGTACGATTGTGGTCGGAGAGAAAGTGGGAATATCGGAAGTTGCGGTATCTCAGGGCGGTCTGGTTATCAAGATCAAAGAGATCGAGACGGTGTCTCAGCCGACGGCCGCGTTCTCCGAAGGCGCTACGACGGAGAAAGTGCCTGAGACACTGATGGGCATTGAAGAGAAACAGGGGTATCTGGTTCCCGTACCGAGGGTGGTGACTGTGGCAGAATTGGCCAAGGCGCTAAACGCCATAGGCGCCACTCCGCGTGACCTGATAGCGATATTCAATGCTTTAAAAAAGGCCGGCGCTTTGCAGGCCAAACTTGAGATAATGTAGGGCAGTGAGCTTATGGACAGCATTTCCGGATTACTACTTACAGAAGCGGCGCCTATGCCGGCTTTGCTGAAAGAGGTCGGCAAGATCGATTCCGCTTCCCAAGACAAGCAAATCAAAGCGGTAAAGGACTTCGAATCGGTTTTTATAACCAAGCTGCTGGAGGTAATGGAGAGCACTATCGGGGATTGGGGCCTGGAGAAGGATGCCACGTCCAAACAGGTTCGAGGGATATTCTCGACTTATCTGGGGCGTCATCTCGGCGAGAGCGGGGGCTTTGGCATGTGGAAGGATATATACAAATCTCTGCATAATACAGGCGATACAAACAAGATGGTCGAGTCAGACGGATAGAGACTATGGAATCGGCGATATTAGGGATAGAAGGGAAGATTGATGAACTGCTGGTTGTTCTCGATGAGGACATTCGGCATGTTCGTGCGAGTCTGCTGCGACTTGACGAGCTTCGAGGCTTAGTGGTCAAGCGCGATCAAGCGGCCCTGGGCAGGCTCCTTGAGAAGATTCGGGAAGAATCACAAGAATACTCATTGAACGAATCGAAACGAGAATCGATGCGAATGGGATTCGCCGCCGCTCTGCGGTGCGGAGTTGGCGATATGACTCTTTCGCGACTCGAATCAGTGCTGGGTGATGAGAAGCGAATTGAAGTGGCGCAGAGAAAAGTCGAATTGAGGTCGTTGACAGAAAAGCTCCAAAGGGAACACGCCAAGACGGCGATGCTTCTGTCGGATTGTGCCAGATTCAACAGCGCGCTTTTAAGGGGCATCCTTGGCATTGGAAACACAGGCACAACGACGTATGGTTCGGATGGTGTAAGAAGGGTCCAAAGCAATTCGGTTTTTGTCAGTTTACAGTTTTAACGGATCAGTTTTTCAATGGTGTTGACGGATGTCGGATTACGCTATAGGTATCAGCGGTCTAAATGCAGCCGAGCGGGCGCTCGATGTAATAGGCAATAATATTGCCAATTTGGCGACAGAGGGCTACCATCGGCAGAGGATAGAGTTGGGCGCTAATTCTCCGTTACGGGACGGCTCGGTGCTGTTTGGGACGGGCGTCAACGTTGGTGGTGTCACGCGAGTAATCGACAATCTTTTGGAACAGGAGATACTGCGGCAGTATTCCTCGTTGAACCAGGTCGCCCGTGAGCTTGTGACGCTTCAAACGGTTGAAAGTGCTCTGGGAGAGCTTTCAACGGAGGACAGCGGTTTGAACGCCGCGATAGACAATTATTTCAATTCTTTGCAGGATCTGAGCGCCGATCCAGGAGACGGGGTCTGGCAGAGTCAGTTGGTGAGCGATGCGGAGGTAATGGCGAGCCAGTTCAGGACGTTAGGCGCGTTTCTGACCACACTGGATAGCGAGATTCGGTTGGAGGCAGAAAACATAGTTGACTCGATCAATGCGTTGACAAGCCAGATAGCTGACTTGAACAAAAGCATTCAACAAGTTGAGATTGGCGGCAGTTCTGCGAACAGCCTCCGTGATCAGAGGGACAAGCTAATATCCGACGTGGGGGCTTTGATCAGCGTTGAGACTCAGTCGCGTGATTACGGTGTTGTTGACGTAACTATTGCAGGCATACCGGTTGTCATGGGGGTTACGACTATCGAACTCGAAGCGGGTTTGGACAGCAGCGGTGAAATGGGAATCTCCGTCAAAGGAGAGGCGAACTACACCACGAGTATTTCCGGCGGCAGTGTCGGGGGCTTGCTGTCGCTGAAAAACGATCTGATATCCGATATTCGTGACGATCTCGACTCGCTGGCAGTCGCGATGATACAGGAGATAAATCAGTTTCACGTTCAAGGGGTCGGTTCATTCGGCTCTTTCACTGAATTGGCCGGCTGGAAAATGACGAGTGAAGACGTTGCTGACTTCGGATCGAGTGTTGGCGACGGCAGCATATATATACGGCTGACGAATACGAGCACAGGGGCAATAACGCGCAATGAAATCACTATTGACGCATCGGCCGATTCGTTAACG
>DAOUUR010000539.1 GCA_030668045.1 bacterium | reverse complement strand
TTGCACCCAGGACAACGCCGAGCACCGAAATACCCACCAGCGTCTTATTGAGAACACTGAAGGCACCGACGAAGATCATAAACTCAGCTACAAATCCGGACAACATCGGTAGCCCAAGCGCCGCCATCGAGAAGAATATCATGAAGCCTGAGTAGACCGGCAGTTTGGCACCGATCCCTCCGAAAGCGGCAATCTCTCTGGTGTGGGCGCGATCATAGATTACACCTACCAATAGGAAGAGGGCGCCGGTGATCAAGCCGTGGGAAATCATCTGGAACATGCAGCCGCTAATCGCGGTCGCCGATGTGAACGCGCCGAGCGCCATCATGCAGTAACCCATATGCGACACAGATGAATACGCCACCAGCTTCTTGAGGTCTTTCTGAGCCATCGAAACAAGGGCGCCGTAGATGATCGCAATGACACCGAGCAGGGCTATCCAGAAACCCAACTCCTGCAACGCCCAGGGGAACATCGGCCAACTGATACGAAGCATCGCGTATGTTCCCATCTTAAGCAACACGCCGGCAAGGATGACCGAGACGGCTGTTGGGGCTTCAACGTGAGCATCTGGTAACCATGTGTGGAATGGCCAGACAGGAACCTTGATAGCAAAAGCGATAAAGAAGAAAACAAAGCAGATCATCTGCAGGTTATGCGTAAGGGCCGGGCCGTGATCCATCAGCGTTATTATATTCAGTGAATGCGGTTCGGAGGTGAAGTAAAGGATCAGTATTGCTACCAGCATAAAGATAGAGCCGAACAGCGTGTAGAGGAAAAACTTGATGGCGGCATATTCTTTTCGCGGGCCGCCCCAGACACCGATCAGGAAGTACATCGGGACTAACATGATTTCCCAGAACACATAGAAGAGGAAGAACTCAAGGGCTACAAAGACACCCATCATGCCGGCCTCCAAAAGCAGGAAGAAGGCAAAGTACTCCTTCACTCGTTCCTTGATTCCAAACGAAGCCACCAGCGACAGAGTCGAGAGCAGGCCGGTCAGGAACAACATCGGCACCGAAATACCATCGACACCGAGGTAGTATTGGACATTGAGCGACGGAATCCAGTCGTATGGTCCGACTACATAGGCAAGCGCTGCGGTCCCTGAGAAGTTTGTGAAATAGTCCCAGGTAATCCAGAATGAGAGGAGCATCGGGGGAATACTGAAGCCGGTGGCCGTCCAGCGGACCGCCCACTTGGCATCCTTGGGCAGACACATCACCACAATCATCCCCAGAATGGGAAACAGCACAAATGAACTTAGTAGCATCTTATAGTCTATCCTCCAAAATCGTTAACTTTCTTCCTCAGCTGAGCCCGAGTCGGTCTTGACGCGCAGAGTAGAAACCATGCGGCCAACCGTCGCCGCCAGCGTGATCACAAGTAAGATGACCAGCAGCCAGCTTTCGAAACCCATGTCGATATAATTGAACTTAAAGACGGCAAAGAGCACCGTCATAGTCACCACAAACAAAACATAGAACTGTACCGATCCGGTCTGCAGGAAGCGCAGTATCTGACCGCACTGCTGAACCAGCCAGCCGGAACCATTAACCGCACCATCGACAATCCAGACGTCAAACCAGAGCTTGAGGTCCGACCACTTCATAGTCAGCCAGCCGGTTCCGTTGACGGCACCATCGATTACTCTGGCATCGAACGACCACATCCATCGTGCGAAGGTCATTATCGGCCGCAACAGGATCAGATCATACAATTCATCGAAATACCACTTGTTATATGAAAAAGCGTATAATGGTCCGAATTTCTCCACCACTTTGTCGGCGGAGATTGATTTCTTGTAGTACATCAAGTAGGCCAGATAGATACCGCACGAGGCGATCACTAATGACACCAGCATCAGCCACGACCAGTGAGGGTGATACGGCTCGGCGCCGTGATATACAAAACTGGCAAACCATGGGGCGACATTCGGAATACCTACCCATCCGGCAACAACCGAGAGACCGGCCAGGAAAACCAGCGGGTAGGTCATACTCTTTGGTGATTCGTGAGCGTGTTCGTATTTTTCGGCGTCACGCGGTTCACCGAAGAAGGTCAGGAAACACAAACGCCACATATAGAAGGCTGTCATAAAGGC
>DAOUUR010000051.1 GCA_030668045.1 bacterium | reverse complement strand
CCGTTGGGCCGTTCGGCTGAACCGCCAGGGGTATAACCGTTGAGTTGTGAAATTGGAGAGCAACAGATGAAAGTTATTCAGTCGAAGTCAATCAACAATTGGAAATACCTGACTCTATCGTTCTTGCTGCTTATTGTAGCTGGAAACCTCTATGGACAGATTGATCTGGCCGATACAGGGCAGACAGATACCGGTGACCTGGTAGAAATATCAGCCGTTATGTCGCACCGTCCGGTTGCTGCCGGCAAAACTTATCAGGCCGCTCTAATTGTTGATATTGCTCCCGACTGGCATGTCAATTCGGCTCATCCAAATCAGGACTTTCTGATTCCCGCTGAGTTGGCATTTGGGTCTGTTGCCGGAGTAACAGCGCACGATATTGCTTATCCTTCCGGTACTATTGAACCCCTGCTCGGGGAAGAAATGTCGGTCTATGGTGGCCGGGTGATAATACTGTTCGAGGTTACAATTGACCCGACCATCTCCGAAACCGAAATGCAGTTGCCGGTTAGTTTCACGTATCAGGCCTGTAACAATCGCGAGTGTCGGGCGCCGGAGACGATCACTACCGACCTTACCCTGCAAATCGGTTTGGAAGGACCACCGATCCACGCCGCACTATTTGAATCGGTCGCTCAATCGGACTCCGAAGAAACTGTACCGGTTGAGACTGTGCCGGGCGATGTGGAAGACAACGATCTGCAGCGGTTGATCAACAAGTATGGTTTCTGGGGTTATATCCTGGCTCTTGGGCTGGCCTTCTTGACCGGCCTATTGCTGTCGTTCTCACCGTGTACGTATCCGATGGTTCCAATTACGGTCAGTATCTTTGGTGGGCAGAAGCGTAGTCTTGGTCGCGGTTTTTTCCTCTCGCTATTATATGTCGGTTCTATGGCTGTGATGTACGGTATCATGGGACTGATCGTATCGTTGGTCGGGGGAGTTTTCGGAGCCTGGCTGGCCAGTACGCCGGTGGTGATAGCAATAGCGGCGGTATTTGTCATTTTCTCTCTATCAATGTTTGGCCTGTATGACTTGAACCTGCCGATGTCCGTCCGCCAGAAACTTGGGACACGCAAGACCGGGGAAGGGGTAGCTGGAGCGCTTGTTCTTGGTGTCATTGCGGCCCTGGTTGTCTCGCCCTGTGTTGGGCCGTTTGTGGCCGGTATTCTCCTGTATGTCGCAACGGCTGGTTCGCCGGTGTTTGGTTTCCTGGTGCTGTTCGTTTTTGCTCTCGGACTTGGAACCTTGTATGTGTTGATCGGAACTTTTTCTTCGGCCATCAACGCTCTGCCGAACTCCGGGACATGGATGGAATCGGTCAAGACGTTCTTTGGTTTTGTTCTCCTGATGATGGCCATCTACTTCCTGCAGCCAATTGTATCCTCGGTTGTCAGTGTGATGCTGGCAGCACTGCTGTTGATTGCTTATGGCGTCTTTGGTGGCGGATTTGATCGTCTCACACCCGAGCTTGGGTTTTTTCCACGGTTCAAGAAATTTCTCGGTATTGTCGCTCTGCTGGTTGGACTGTATATGTTTGCCGGTGCGTTGGTGATGGGTGGCTTCATTGTTCCTCCACCGGTATCCGGGTTGCCCGGTCTGGGTCAACTGGTGGGTCAATCGACTCCCGAGGGCTTGATCAAATGGGGCGATGATCTGGACTCCGGCATGGCTGCTGCCAGGGCAGAAGGCAAACCGGTTTTGATTGATACCTGGGCCACATGGTGCGCCAACTGCAAGGTGCTGGACAAGAAAACTTTTGGCAATCCTGATGTTGCCGCCGAGGCCGAGCGTTTTGTCACGATCAAGGTTCAACTGGAAAAGGCTGGCACACCGGAGACCGAGGTGTTCATGGAGAAATTTGGTCTCAAGCAGTATTCTCTCCCCACTACCTTGTTGCTGGATTCGGACGGCGCCATTCGCAAAATCCTGCGTGGTGTGGTTGGCCCCGAGGAGATGCTGGCCGAGATGAAGAAAGTTCGGTAATCTGCATCACTGTGATTCCGCTGGCGAGGTTGTTTCACAAAAAAAAGATATTTGCTCTCACCCCTCTTGACTCAGTGTTGTCCCCTTTATATATTTTGCGCAGATTTGATGTGATCAAAACGAGAGGCTTATGACAGCTGCGAAAAAAAAAGGCGCGGTAATCGCTATCTGTATCCAGGAACCGACCGAAGATGGATCATCGATGGATTTCGGCCCTATCAAGGGCGATGACATTCGCTTCCTGCATCAGGCCTTTATAACCGATACGATTAACAACGCGTTTGCAATCCCCGACGTAGACGTTCGCCTCTATTATATGAATGCTGCCGGGCGCAAACGGCTGGTGAAGATTGTCAGTGACTACATCAAGGAAAAGGTTGACGGCAAGATAGCCGAATCGATGAAGACCAGATTTACCCAGATCGAGATGAGCAAAGATCGATGGGGTGCTCGTATTGAGAAAGTTTTTGAGGAGTGCTTCAAGGCAGGGTACGATTCTGTGCTCGTCGCTGGGAGTCGCACACCAACTATTTCGCCGGCAATGATGAAGACGGCATTGAAGATGTTGTCCAATTCGGATGCGGTTTTTGGGCCAACTCCCGAGGGTAGGTACTACATTATCGGCATGCGCGGCAAGTACCATATCAAGCTATCGGAATTTGACTGGAAATCACCGTCGATCTACTCGGAAGTTGCCGATGCTTTCACCAACAAAGAGCTGGCCTGGTCAGAACTGGAAATCTGGTACGCGGTCGATACAACCGACGATCTGGAAATCATGGTGCGTGACATCAATCAGTTCCGGTTTGAAGACGACGAGAAAACATCCCGCGAAACTGAAAAGGTGATGGAGCGCATTCTGGCTCGTCTGGAACCGTGATGGAACGAGAACTACAAAAACTCAACTGGATCAATGTCAAGAAACTGGTGCCGAAAGAAATCGACACTATCATCATTCCCATAGGTACAATCGAGGCCCACGGCTCGGCATGTCTTGGTACTGATAACTACATTCCTGAAACAATTGCACAGGGGATCGCCGAAGATATCAACGCCTTGATCGCACCGACGGTCAACTACGGGATCACTCGTTCCCTTCTTCGCTACAACGGCAGCCTCACAATCAGTCCTGAGACATTTGGTCTTTATGTCCGTGATATTCTGGATTCTTTGGTCGATACCGGTTTCAAGAACATTATCGTTATGAACGGACATGGCGGGAATAACACATCGCTTAAGGACGAGGCGGTTCGGTTTCATCAAGAGCGTCGCGCCAATATTGCGGTGATCCACTGGTGGCAACTTTGTGACGAGATGACCAGGGAGTTCTTCGGTCACCCCGGCGGTCATGCTGGTACCGATGAGACAGCTATGGTTCAGGCGATTGATCCGAATCTGGCCGACAAAGAGCTTTTTGATAAAGACCTCGCCTACTACTTCCGTCCCGGAGCCGATATTTATCCGGTACCGGGGTCGATCCTTCTCTATGAGGAAGGCCAGGGCTATCCCAATTTTGATTTGGAACAGGCCGCGCAATATAAAGAGAAAGTGATTGAGGTTGTCGGCGAGTTTGCCCAGATGGTTCTTGATCGCTGGCGCAAATTCGATCTATAGGTCATCTCACGAATTTCGGTTCGTGATCGAAACATCCCCAATGACAACGCCGACGAACGGGTGACTGGACTACGGGTTATACCAGTAATAGCACGGCTCCGGACCGGTTGGAATTCCAAAAAGATAGTTTACTAAATAGGTAATGTCGGAGATGTTCACCAAGCTTCCTTGATCACAGTTGGCGTTGGCTTTGGACATTATCGGCGGGGGAGGGCCGAGCGGAACGCCGAAGAGATAGTCGACCAGGTAGGTCACATCAGAGATATTCAAGTCGCCACTGTTGTTGGCGTCACCTGCACGAATCCATATACCTTCGGTTCGACGGAACCTGATGGCATCACCGGTGGAGACGATATGCTCTACCGGTTCGCCGCTGCTATAGTATCCGAGCGCCTTACAGTCAATCTCATCGATACCAATCATCGCCGACAGCTCCAGGTCGCTCTGGCCGATATTGGCGTACTGGAATATGATTTCTCCGGTGCGGATAAGGATGATCTCGAAATTGGTCGAATGGTCGTCTCTGTTGTTGAAGTTGGAGATGTGGTACCATTCAATCACTGTTGAGTCCTGCGATTCAGAAGTGTACAGATAGACACCGGCATCCGGCACGGTTGACGGTTGTAGGATCAGGTCGTTCCAGTAGGGGGAGACGAGTGTCTGGAAAAAGGCCCCTGGAATCGATAGGGAAGAAAAATATCCACCGGAATTGATATGCTCGTCGGTGAATGAAATCGCGCCATTCACGCCGACATAGAATTCGCTGTATGTGTTGTCATAAAAGTGAAGGTCGAAACCAATAGGATATGGTCCGGCTGTGCCATCGTCGAGAGGGTCAAGTCCCCCGCCATTGGCGTAGAAACCAGCAGTGTATATCTTGCTTCCGAGTGTCTTGGCGTCGATCCAATCGTAGGTTGGTCCTTCCGGTTCACCGATAGCGGCCACTTGATAGGTGAAATCGTTGCAGGCGACAGTGAAAAACGTCGGTACGATCAGCAAAGAATCAAGAGCGCCGGTAGGACCCCAGGCTATTTCAATCGCTCCCTTGTACGCAGGAATGCGCCCTTCAATCACCGATCCATCAATGGTAACATCAATTAACACGGAGTCGGAGGCGGCAACTGTGCCGCTTGGGGGCGTTGCTCTCAGCCAGTCCTCGGCAACACGCAGGACCAGCGAATCATTGTCAGCTATCGCAAAATCGTAAGCGTCCAGAGTTGATCGATTCACTATCCAGAGACTACGGTGGGCGATCTCACCCTCGGCTACCTCTGCCTCAAGCATGATCGGGTTGGCGTAGAAACTGGCCGGAGGCTGAAGCGCGGCGAAAGCAGCTGCCAGGTCCGGACGCGGACCAATTAGTCTGGTTAAACTTCCCGCTTGAGGTGTGCCGGTTGCCACCAGGACATCGCGGATTTGATCGGAAGTCATCGAGACGCCGTAAGTATTCTCATAATATCCCTGCAGGCAGACTGCCGAACCGGTAACTATTGGTGAGGCCGATGAGGTACCACTGAATGAGGCTGTGTAGAATTGGTTTTCATCCAAGTCCGGAGAAAACAGATCACCGTAGCCGGTGGTGTAAACGCCGGAGCCGTAACCCTGAAGATTGACTCGTTCGCCCGCGTTTGACCATGAATGGGCCTCAAGGTTCTGACCCGAGCTGTAATGCCATCCGGCCCCAGCTATGATCGCATGTGAGTTACGATAGGTCGTATCAAACAGTGATCCGTAAATCTGCTCGTCATCGAAATTCTCACTACCGTTGCCAGCGGCTTCAATTACGACTATGCCCTTTGCCCAGGCGTATTGGATGGCATCGAAAGTGGCCTGCCAGTACTCCATGCAGACATAACCAAGCTGACTACCATCGATGGTCTGGAAGTCGTAGTGAGGTCCGGGTGAGTGCAATTCAATTAGAATCATGTCGCCGGGCTGGAGGTTATCTGTGGCCAGATACAGCGCTTCCGCCGTTGAGTAGGCATATACAGACACCATTCCGATATCGGCGCCAGGGCAAATGCCCGTTACGCCATAGTCATTGTCCCCGGCTATCATCTCGCCAATAACGGCTGTGCCGTGGTCGCGGCTGACTCCCGATGGTGGCACGGTGCCAATTATTGCGCCCAGAGCCTTGTCGAGATCTTCATGCGTAGTGTGCCAACCGATTTCGATATCAACGATCTTTACACCTGTCCCGTCGCCCCCGGCCTGCAAGTTAGCATAGTCAGCGTCGACACCCGCCGGGGCTGCCAGTCGATAGTCCTGATTTGGCTGGTAATCTGGTGTGGGTGGCTCAATGTCACCAGCCACTTCGGGCATCGGTTGGAAGTAGGCGATCTCGACAATGTCAAGGGCGTTGAGTTCATTGATAACGCGCTCTGCTTCAGCGGCATCGGTTATCTCAAGACGGTAGTAGCTGTTGAGGTCGGCCAGTTCATGTTTAGTTTTGTTCTCAAGAGCAACCTTCTTGCGGTCGAGTTCATCTTCCCCGATGCTCTGGAAAAGCCGTCTCAGTCCGGCGTCGATATACGGCCTGAGAATTCCCTCGGCAGCAGCCAGCGAGGCTCCGGCTTTGGAGACCATACCATTCTGGCCCAGACGAAACTGCGACTGATCGGTAAACTTCACGACCACATGAGAGATATTGACCTCAGAGGCAACACTCGTGATGGCAGGTTTTTCTGCCATTGTTCTCGGTTTCAGATTGGTTGCCTGTCTCGCTGGATCATGCTGTGCCGACAAGGCGTTACCGCTCAGCAGGGTGATCGAGAGTAACGCAGCAACAACGATGCAGCCGCGCAACAGAGGAATTCTATTAGTATTCTTCATTTGTATCTCTTGAACCTCAATTTTGGCAGGTCCTGACGGTTAGTATATTACCAATATACCGATACTGGCACGTATGTCAACGATTTAGAAGTGGGCGAGGTGCCGGTTTCGCTTATCTCTTATTGCGGTTGCCGTTGATCTTTGGAATCCTGATCGGATACTTCCCGGAAAAACAACTTGAGCAGAATGTTGTGTCGGGCAGACAGCTCATCGAAAGCATCCCCTTCAGAGACAGGTACCGCAGAGAATCGACACCGAGATGTTTTTCGATTTGCCGGACAGTCTTGTTGGAGGCAATCAACTCTTCGCGAGTTGGCATGTCAACACCGAAAAAACAGGGCGAGGTAATCGGTGGTGACGAAACGCGGAAGTGTACTTCTTTGGCGCCGGCGTCGCGGATCATTTTGACCATTTTTCTGGATGTCGTGCCGCGAACAATCGAGTCGTCAACCACCACTACCCGTCGCCCTTTTAGAACTCCTTTGACGGGGTTGAATTTCACCTTCATATCCAGGTCGCGGATGCTCTGGTGGGGATCAATAAAAGTGCGTCCGACGTAGTGGTTCCGAATCAGACCGATCTCAAAACGTAATCCCGATTCTTCAGCGTACCCCAGTGTTGCGGTGTTGGCCGAGTCGGGGATTCCGATTACAATATCTGCTTCGACCGGATGCTCCCGGGCTAGGAGGCGGCCGAGGCGACGGCGGACTTTGTCAACATTTTCGCCGAACACTTTTGAATCGGGACGGGAAAAATAGATGTATTCAAAAATACAGGCGGCATGCTTGGCCTTGCCTTTTAGCCAGTACGATTTCAATCCGGTCTCTGTGATCTCCAGCACTTCACCCGGTTCGATATCACGAACATACCGAGCGCCGATCAGATCGAAAGCGCAGGTTTCGGAGGCAACTACATAGGCGTCGCGATATTTTCCAAGACAGAGCGGCCTGAATCCGTGGGGATCACGGGCTGCGATGATGCCCCGGTCGGTGAGAAAGAGTACCGAAAAGGCGCCCTTGACTATATTGAGGGCGTCGCATATTTGTGCGATACGGGTTCGTTTGGAGGAGCGAGCCGCCAGATGGAGAATTATCTCCGTATCGGAAGTCGTCTGGAAAATTGCTCCGGCACGATCCAGGCTCTGGCGCAGTTGTTGGGAGTTAGTCAGGTTGCCGTTGTGAACGATAGCCAGGTTGCGGGAACGGTTGGTGATAATGAACGGTTGGATATTTATCAGCGATGACGCACCCGTGGTGCTGTATCGAGTATGACCGATAGCAACTTTGCCACTCAGGTTGCTCAGAGCAGCGCGTTTAGCGAACACTTCGGAGACAAGCCCCATGCCTTTGTGTAGATTAAATGTGCCGTTGTTGTTGGAGACGATACCGGCCGATTCCTGACCCCGATGCTGCAGCGCATAAAGACCAAAGTAGCTTAGTTCGACAGCGCGAGCGTTTCCAAAAACACCAAATACTCCGCACTTGTCACCAATCATCGGTTCCAGCATTGCCGAATCTCCTTTCGCTGCTTGAAGAGAAGCGCCTAATCTATGGATCACCCGACGTCTTGTCAATTACTTTGGCGCAACAGTTTTGCAGGCATTTTGCGAATTTTCCTGCAGAGAAAACGATGAGATCCCCCTGTGCAGGATTTGAACAGAGGAAAAAGATGGCTAAATGCCTGCAAATGCAGTATCTTAGGGTGTACTTCGATATGATGACACCGAATCGCTAATCTTGTGGCAGGGCACTGGTTTTGCTCAATAGTATTGTGACTTATGGATACTGACCGGTCTGACAAATTCGAAATCCTGCGGCGACTGGCCACCGAAGGAACATCGGGTGCCAACATCAACGCCCTTGCCCAGACGGCTCTGCAGATGACAGCCGAACTGGTGGGGCTGACTGCTGCTTCGTTGCTGCTGTGGAACGACAAGCAGGAAATGGTTACAACTGTCACCTACGCCGGGTCCGATGACCACCGCCGGAAACTGCAGTCGATCGAGGAAGATCTGTTTGCTTCTCTTCGCAAGGACCGGAAACTTGTCTCAGCCTATATGTCGTTTGGCGGAGAGGTGCCGCTCCATTCGTTTTCGTTGCCGCTTCAATATCTGGGCGTTGTCAACGGGGCGGTGATTGGACTTCAGGAAGGACCTCGGACGATTATTGCTGAGGACGCTTTCCTGGAAGCACTCTCGGCGATGTTGACCCTTGTCTATACCGCCGGGGATGTTACCGGCAGTGTTGATATTCAGAAGACAATTGATGAAGCTCGTATGGCTGCCATAGCTGAGACGGCGGTGACGGTCAATCATGAAGTCAACAATCCGCTGACCGCAATTTTGGGTAACGTGCAACTACTGCTTTTCAAACGCGACGATCTCGATGATGAACTGAAAGCCAAGCTGAAGGTTATCGAAGAAGCGGCGCTCAATATCAAAGATGTCACTCGGAAACTTCTTGATCTGAAGAAGCCGCGAACAAAAGATTACACTGATGGCACCAGCATGCTAGACCTCTCCGGCGACGACGACACCGAATAGGCTCTATCATTTACAATATAACTTAATCAAGTGTTCCAGAATCATTGTAAATTGCAATCGTTCACCCGACTGTTACACACAAATGAAAACAGGCGGGTCCGGGAGGACCTACCTGTTTTGCAGTAAATCTCTGTTGTTGTCGAATTTATCCGACTGGCTGGGATTCGCGGTGCGGTTGGTGATCACTTGGTGGTATTGTGGCCGGAGTTTCACCTGAGAAAGCCATCACACCCATAGCGACGAAATTGATAACGGGCACCAGCACCAGGAATCCCCAGATCGGGGCATGACCGGCCAGTTTGGCTGCTTGAATCCACAGCATCGCGAAGGCGACGATATTGACAACCGGAACCAGGCAGAGAACAAACCACCACCATTCCTTCCGGGCCATTTTGATCAGCAGTAAAGTGTTCATGATCGGGACCCATGACCACCAGGCCGAATCTTGACATCCGCATTTCTGCGCAATCTTATATTGCGTAAAGGCGAAATAAAGATAGACAGCCGCGATAAAGACCCAGACAAAAATCCCAAGTCCGGCGCCCACTGCGTCCATACTGCCGTCATAACTGTTTTCGTACATTTGTTCCTCCTTCGGAAACGGTTATCAGGCAGATCGATAAAACGAGCAGCCTGCCAACATATTATATAATATCGACTTCTAAACCCGTCATCTTAACCCATACTCCTACGACTAACGCCCTTCAGAGACAACGACTTACGGCTCGTTAGATAGATTGCGACCTGACGGTTGTCCTGCCGGGTGACAATCCTCTTGGAATGATTCGCCTCTGTTCGTATTATCTCGCTTATGGAAATCGTAAAGGACAAAGTGAAGCAGGCCTGCAAGCTGCTGGATGAACTCAATATTGATCTCTGGTTGATATTTGTTCGCGAAACACCGGTGATGGCCGATCCAACCCTGCCCCTTGTGGTGGGACACCATG
>DAOUUR010000504.1 GCA_030668045.1 bacterium | reverse complement strand
GTCGGCCTTCGACGACATGGGGTTTCCGTCGGGTCTGCCCATGCAGGGATTTGTCAGCCAGGATTTTGAAATTGAAGATCAGCAGCGGTATCATCCCGGCGTCGATATTGCCAGCGCTGAAGGACGACCGGTCTTGGCCACAGCCGCCGGATTGGTATTGTCGGCCGAGTTCGATTCGGTATATGGATACACTGTAATTCTTCGACACAACGACAGTGTCACGACGCTCTATGGCCACAACAGCAAGCTGCTGGTAAAACCGGGCCAGCGGATAGCGGCCGGGGGACGGCTGGCCTTGTCCGGTAATACCGGCCAGTCAACGGCCCCACACGTACATTACGAGATGAGAATAAATGATAAACCCGTAAACCCTTTGGAAATCGGACATGAAAAGAATAACCAATAACGAAACGGATGGATTGATGAACACCATTATTGGCAAAGACACGGTCATCACCGGCACGCTTGATATCAAAGGCGCGTTGCGTGTGGACGGCACTGTCATCGGCAAAGTCATCTGCTCCGACTGTGTGACGGTCGGTGCCAGCGGAACGGTGGAGGCTGAAATTGAATCCAACACTGCTGTGATTGCCGGTAAGCTCTCGGGAAATGTCCATGCTACCGAGAAAATTGAGCTTCAGGCTAAGTGCGAAATGTCAGGAGACCTCAAGACCAAGTCGCTCGTAATCGAGCAGGGCGCAATCTTCTGTGGTGCCTGTAACATGAACGAAGGCCAGAGCGGCTTCGAATTCGCTCCGCCCAAGATGGCTACGGAGCCAAAAGAAGAGGCCAATCTGATCGAAGACTGAGGCTCGGCTGACTAATTTGAGGAATGCCGGTGTGGACAAGACCATACAATTGTGGATAACTACATATCTGCTGATGGCACAATAAGATAGCTTTCTTATAATGCGGGTACAGTGGTCGCTTATCCACAGTTGGGCAAGTTTTAACCCCAAGACTTGGTTGTAGTTAGACAGATTAGGTTATGTGACGGATTACCCTCGATATTGCCCCGAAAAGCCGTTCGTACTGCGGTTTTTCAGGTGTCCGCGCCTGCGAATGCTATTATGAAGCAGTCTGAGTCGATAGTCGGTAACTTTGGCAGCCGCAATTGGTATAAGAATCCTAAGAAATTACCATTGAACTTGCTCTATTTTGGAGGAATACGTGTCCCCTGACAAATCGAAATCTGATCTCACCACCGTAGAAGAACTCAACGAGAAGTATCGGCAGATCAAGGCCGAAATTGGGAAAGTCATAATCGGCCAGGACAAAGTAGTCGATCAGTTACTGGTTGCTCTGCTTTCATCGGGCCATTGTTTGCTTGTCGGTGTACCCGGCCTGGCCAAAACGCTTCTGATTTCCACTCTGGCCAATGTTCTCAATCTGAAATTCAATCGCATCCAGTTCACACCCGATCTTATGCCATCTGATATCACCGGTACAGAGATTATCGAAGAAGACCGTACAGCCGGCAAACGGGTGTTCCGCTTTGTCAAAGGTCCGGTGTTTGCCAATATCGTTCTGGCCGACGAGATCAACCGCACCCCGCCAAAAACTCAGGCGGCATTATTGCAGGCGATGCTGGAGCATGAAGTCACCGCAGCCGGTCAAACATACAAGCTTGATGAACCGTTTTTTGTTCTGGCCACTCAGAACCCAATTGAGCAGGAGGGAACGTACCCGCTTCCCGAGGCTCAGCTTGATAGGTTCATGTTCAATGTCTTCGTTGATTACCCATCAGATACCGAGGAGTGCGAGATCGTCAAAACTACGACCGCCGTTCCCGAATACAGCCTCAACAGGATTCTTTCGGCTGAGGATATTGTCCGGTTCCAGCAACTGGTTCGTCGCGTGCCGGTCTCTGATCATTTGATCGAGTATGCGGTCGCGCTGGTGCGGGCTACTCGTCCTTCAGAAGAAGGCGCCCTTGATTTTGTGAAGAACTGGGTCAACTGGGGAGCCGGACCGCGCGCCTCGCAGTATTTGATCCTGGCCGCCAAGACACGTGCAATTCTCGATGGTCGCCCCACGCCGGGGCCTGATGATGTCCGCTTTGCCGCCAACCCGGTGCTGCGACATCGGATCGTGACTTCGTTCAACGCCGAGGCCGATGGTGTCGATACGATGGAAATCATCCAGCGAATCCTCAGGACGGTGAAGGAAAAGGCGTGAGCACACGTCCCGACTTCACACTCGTGATTCATGGTGGAGCGGGGGCGATCTTGAAAAGCAAGATGACCCCCGAATTGGAACAACAAT
>DAOUUR010000493.1 GCA_030668045.1 bacterium | reverse complement strand
TTTTCGGCATCTTCAACTCTCCAAATATATACCAATAGTGTATTTTACGACCGAACGGGTTCGGAAACCTCCTTTTTTGCCGCATGCTTCCCGGTGCTGCCAACCTCAATATACACTGCCGGGGTGTTAATCGCAAGTGGGATTTTGATCAGGTATCCCTTATCGGTCCTGCGGAAACGGTGTGAACGGGCACATTTTGCGAAAAATTGCGAATCTTTGGTTGCATATCGACCGAATTTGATTATAACATGTCAGCTTAGGGATGGAGCAAAGATATGACCGATGATGTTGTTATTCTGATTGCTGAAGGCGATGAGGGGCATTTTTCCCTGATCAGGAAGAATCTGATGCGGGCCGGCATCGGCAATGAAATTGTCCGTTTCAGCAATGGTCAGGAAACACTTGATTTTCTGTTCGGCCCGGGCGGTAACGGGCCCGAGGACGGAAAAGCCTATCTTCTGATACTCGACATTCGTATGCCGAAAGTCGACGGCGTGAAAGTGCTGGACAGGATGAGGCAGAATGAACGTCTTCGACGTATTCCCGTAATCATTTTAACGACGACCGACGATCCGGCGGAGGTCGAGCGGTGCCATCGGCTTGGCTGCAGCATTTATATTGTCAAGCCGGTGGAATATGATGATTTTGTCGATGCTATCCGCAAAGTGGGGTCGTTTCTTTCGATCGTGAGTGTGCCTCAGATCAGCGAAACACAGTGAACATATTGACTGAAAGGGGGCAGACATGAGGGAGGATATTGTCATCCTGATCGCCGAAGACGACACGGGGCACTTTGCACTGGTCAAGAGGAATCTCTGGCGTTCGTGTGTCAGTAACTCCTTCCTGCATTTTAAGAACGGCCAGGAGGTGTTGGATTTTCTGAATGAGAGAGGGGACGGGCCGAAAATGGCTCCCAACACCGCCTATCTGCTTCTGTTGGATATCCGAATGCCCAAGGTAAACGGCACGGACGTACTGCGCCTGATGAAGCAGCATCCGGAACTCAAGAAGATTCCCGTGATTATGTTGACGACGACAGACAGTCCCGAGGAGGTTCAGCGGTGCTACGATATGGGCTGCAGCTTCTATATGGTCAAGCCGCCCAACTACAATGACTTCATGGCAAACGTGGAACATCTGGGGGCTCTGCTGTCCCTGGCCGGCGTTGAGATTCCGGTGATTAATCCGGAAGAGGCATAGCAGCCTGCCGCCGGTGAACCATCCCCGGTCAAGCTTGCCCCCGGCGGGCTCGGCGGCGCCGGTGTAATGCCAGTCGCCGTCCCATATCTCTACCCACGAATGATTTCCGCTCTTGTTGGCCCACAGCGGCGTGCCAGCAAACCTCGCGGGCACTCCAACGGCCCGGCAGGCATCTACCAACAGCACCGACAGGCCCGTACACGACGCCATGCCCGCCTCGATCGTTTCGTAGGGGCTTTGATCAGCCCTGGGGCGTGCTCGATAGAAGCGGACCTCCAGCATCTTGAAAATATTCTGATTGAGTATCACTGCGGCTTTGGCAGGTGAATCGGCGTCGGCCACGAGCGGTTTGAACCGTTTGTAGAAATCCTCACGCCAGTCGTCGCGTCGCTCGTTGATACTGGCGTAGGGGAGCACATCATTGAGAAAAATCTCTTTGGGGATGCGTTTCTTCCACGGGGCCTCGTTCAATGCGCGGCAGGCGAATCGAACATTGTCCAAAAGGAATTCCGCCGAAAGACTCTTTATATCCCGGTCAGGCATGTACGCTATAAGGAACCTCACACCTTCTTTCTGGTCATCCGGGGCGTCGTTAAGAGCCTTGCGAAGTTCAACCGCGTTATCGCTGGCACGCGCAAAGGCCTCTTCAACCAGCTTGGACAGGTCATCTTCGCCGAATGCGTGAAAACCATTTAGCGCAACAATAATTAAAGCAATTGTCAAGTTTCTATGTTTCATGACAATCTTCAGAAGCCGTGCCGGTTTCCGAATCAGATCCGCCGGCATCATCCTGACTCGAATCTTCTTCGAAGGCTTCTGAATACGCGTCGGCGCCACCTACTACGGGCAGCTTGATGTGGGTCGCACCCAACTGAACGGTGAGCTTTGTACCCGGGTCCGGCCGAAGGGTGTAATCGCGATCGCTGGAAAAGATCATCAAACCGATTTGTTGCCCTGCGCCGATGACCTGATCATCGGGCTGAAGATCGAATGTCAACTTGTAAAACTTTCCGGGAACAAGCGGCTTGCTCTTGCTAATCGACCGCCTGTTCTGCGGGTCCGCCCAACCTCGCGTAATAATGTTTTCAGTAATCTTCACCTTGTTACCGTTTTTCCAGGGAAGCGA
>DAOUUR010000255.1 GCA_030668045.1 bacterium | reverse complement strand
TGCGTGAAAAGTAACTCGACTATAATCCACTACCGCTGAGACCGATAGCGATCCAGAAAATTCTCCCGGAACGATTCAAACCGATTCTCTTCGATAGCACTTCGAATGCCGCGCATCAGATTCTGGTAGAAGTATGTTGAGTGGTAAGTCGCCAGGATCATGCCGGTGATTTCAGACTGGTTGTAAAGGTGGCGGATGTACGCTCGACTGTACCGCTTGCAAACCATGCAGTCACAGTTGGGATCAAGCGGGCGATTATCATCGGAATTGTCGGCGTTGCGATAAACAAGTGGACCTTCCGAAGTAAACACGTTGCCGGTGCGAGCATTCCGCGTTGGCAGCACGCAGTCAAACATATCGATTCCATAGGAGACGGCCATCAGGATATCTTCGGGATAGCCAACCCCCATCAGGTATCGCGGTTTGTCCTCGGGAAGGAGAGCCACGGTATGGGCAAGCACCTCCTCCATCTCAGCTTTGCTCTCCCCCACCGACAGGCCACCGATCGCATAACCGGGGAAATCAAGTTCGATCAACTGCTCGGCTGACTCCGTCCGCAGGTCGGCATAAACCGATCCCTGGACAATCCCAAAGACACATGTACCTGCATCATTTTCCAACAGCAGCCGGTTGTGGGTGAACAGACATCGCTTCGCCCAGTCATATGTGCGACGCACTCCAACCGCAGCAAGTTGCCGATCGGCCGGGTACGGAACGCATTGATCGAAGGCCATGATTATATCGGCGCCGATAGCGTGTTGAATCTCAATGACTTTTTCCGGCGTGAACATGTGACGTGAACCATCATGATGCGACTGGAATTCGACACCGTCGTCAGTTATTTTCGATATGTCTTTCAGTGAGAAGACCTGATATCCGCCGCTGTCTGTAAGGGTCGGTTTGTTCCAACCGTTGAACGCCGCCAGTCCACCCTGCCGTTCGATAATCTCATGTCCCGGTCGCAGATAAAGATGATACGTATTGCCAAGAATGATTTCCGCACCGGCTTCTTCGAGATGTTCGGAAGTCAACGCCTTGACCGCTCCGGATGTCCCCACCGGCATGAAGGCTGGCGTTTGGAACGTTCCATGGGGCGTGGTGACCTCGCCACGCCGGGCCGCCTTGTCGATTGTGATCAGATTGAGGATATGTTCACCGGATGACATCGTCATGCCCCTCACTCCAGAGCAGCCTGCAACGCAGACTCGATATCGGTCGCACCTATCACTTCTATCTCGACCTTCCCCACCTGCGAACAATTTGCCTGCGGAACAATGATACGCTCGTACCCCATACGCGAAGCTTCGGCGATGCGGCGGTCGATCATTGCAATCCCGCGTACTTCTCCGGAGAGACCGGCCTCACCAACAACCAGAGTACGCCGCGACACCGTTCGGTTTGTCTGCGAGGAAACAATGGCAGCCATCAGCGGAAGATCAACTGCCGGTTCGGAAATTTTCAGTCCGCCGGCTATCGAAACAAAAACATCATTCTGGGACATCGGGTAGCCGCCACGTTTTTCGAGAATAGCCAAAAGAAGGGCGAGTCGTTTGTTATCTGTGCCTCCGGCCACACGCTGTGGGTTGCCGTAGTTTGCAGCCGTTACCAGCGCCTGAATCTCCACAAGGATGGGGCGGCTGCCTTCGCAAATCGATGTCACCACCGACCCTGCGCGCGCCTTGCCGCCATGATCGGCAAGGAAGAGCGATGATGGATTAGCCACCTCGACCAGACCTTGCGGCATCATCTCAAAAATTCCGACCTCGGTGATAGGGCCGTAGCGATTTTTGGTCGGACGAAGCATCCGGTACAGATGAGTACGGTCGCCTTCAAAATAAACGACCGTATCGACCATGTGCTCCAACACTTTTGGACCAGCCACCATCCCGTCTTTGGTAATATGTCCAACGAGGAACAGCGCAATGTCGTTTGCCTTGGCGAGATTGATCAGACGCCCGGCACTCTCCCGAACCTGAGCCACCGTACCGGGGGGCGAGTCAAACTGCGATGACGCTACCGTCTGGATTGAATCAACGAGCACAACGCGAAAATCGTTCTTACCGGTCAACTCGATGATTTCTTCAAGCGAAGTCGTGTTAACCACCGTTACTCTGGTACCGACAACCTGCAGACGTTCCGCACGCTGTTTGATCTGTGGCAACGATTCTTCACCTGTAACATAGAGAACAGGAATATCCTGCCGGCTGTACGCTTCGGCTAATTGCAACAGGAGAGTTGATTTGCCTATCCCCGGTTCGCCACCAATAAGCACAGCCGTGCCCGGCAACAACTGCCCGCCGAGGACGCGATCAAATTCGTTGATCCCGGAACGAAAGCCTGACCTGCCAACCGACTCAATCTCAGGGATCGTTTTATTCTCTGCCGATGCTGCCCGCGTAGTTTTCGAATGACGCACCGGAACGTTCTCTTCAATTAGACAGTTCCATTGGTTACACTCGCGACACTGCCCCTGCCAACGGGGATGTTCCGCTCCGCACTGCGAGCAGAAAAAGGCTGTTTTGTTTTTCCTGCTAAGCGCCATTACTGCACCTGAACCGGCCCGATTGAACTGCCTTCGATGAACTGCCGCACGACCGGGTTCGTCGTGTTCTTGATCTCTTCGGGGGAACCATCAATCTCAACCTTCCCCTGATAAAGCATGATAATCCGACTTGCAATCTTGAACGCCGATTTCATGTCGTGGGTGACGGCTATCGAAGTTACGTTCAGCTTCTGGTTTAGCTCAACAATCATGTTATCGATCAGGTCGGCGGTGATCGGATCAAGGCCGGTAGTTGGTTCGTCATAGAGAAGAACTTCCGGATTGTTAGCAATGGCACGAGCCAGACCAACCCGTTTCCTCATGCCACCCGATAGTTGCGAAGGCATCTTCTCGAGAATATCTCCCAGACCAACCATGTCGAGCTTTTCACGGACAGTTCGTTCAATCGTTGCATCGTCCAGATGCTCCGTCTCTTTGAGACCAAGACCGACATTTTCGGCAACCGTAAGCGAATCAAAGAGAGCCGATGACTGAAACAACATACCGACGCGACTTCGAAGTTTCACCAAGGCCCGACCGTGCAGAGCGGTTACGTCTTCGCCCTCGATCAACACCTGCCCGCTGTCGGGTTCCAGCAACTGGATCAGATGTTTCAGGAGAACCGATTTCCCGCACCCGGACTGCCCGATGATCGCCACCGATTCGCCTTTGTTGATATCAAGACTTACACCGCTGAGGACCTCCTGAGCGCCGAAGCCTTTGAATAGATCACGTATGCTGATAAATGCATCGGCCATAGTTACACCCGGAACAAAATGACCGCGAATAAGAAGTTGAAGATCAGAATCAACACCGATGAAATTACAACCGACGTTGTTGTTGCTTTGCCAACACCCTGAGCGCCACCGCTGGCGGCAAACCCCTCATAACATCCGACCAACCCGATAGATAGACCAAACACCGCCGCTTTGACCAGGCCGTTGACGAAATCTTTAAGTTGAAAGGAATCCTTGAAACCGTTAAGGAACGTCTCGCTTGAGACGTCAACACCAATCACTGAGACAATCAACCCGCCCATGATAGCAATGAAATTTGCGAAGACAACCAGAAACGGCACCATGAATACGCAGGCGATTATCCGCGGCATGGCCAGATAGCGAATCGGATTGATACCCATTGATTCCAGCGCATCAATCTGCTCGGTAACTTTCATTGTGCCGAGTTCGGCAGCCACACCCGCTCCTACCCGACCGGCAAAAACAATCGCCGAGAGCACCGGCGCCAGTTCGATCACCACCGCCTTACCTACCGCGTGGCCAAGAAGTCGCAGCGGTGCTCCGATAAACTTAAATTGATACGCCGCCTGCCATGCTGAAACCGCACCGACGAATATCGAGATAATTACAATAAGCGGTAGTGATTTCACACCCAGCACATAGAGTTGCTCAAGGATCAGGCCAAATGACTTGTGCGCATGTTTCAACGAAACAATAAAACGCCCCAACAACACAAAAAGACCGCCGGTAATGCGAACGAAATTCACGCCTCGGCGGCCGATTGTCTCAAGACCAAACTGCATCAATTATCCTAAAATGGCGTGTCCCCGCCCTCAACCCCCTGGGCATCGGCCGGCAGCTCGTAGTGGGTCGTCTCTCTGTTTTCGAAACGAGTATAATCTTTCAGGAAGGTCAGTACCGATGTTCCTGTGGGGCCATTGCGCTGTTTGGCAACAATAACCTCGGCCAAACCAATCTTTTCCTGATTCTTGGGATCCATCCGGTCCTCTTTCGTGAAATAGAACTCTGGCCGGTACAGGAACATGACAACATCAGCGTCCTGTTCGATAGCACCCGACTCCCTCAGATCGGATAGCTGCGGTCGTTTTTCTCCGCCGCGTTGCTCAACCATGCGTGATAGCTGAGAAAACGCAATCACCGGGATTTCCAATTACGTTGCCAGCGCCGTGAGGGTTCGCGACACCAGGGCTATTTCCTGTTG
>DAOUUR010000245.1 GCA_030668045.1 bacterium | reverse complement strand
GCGGAACAATCGCCTCACCTTTCTCCATGAAGTCGAGTGTAAACCCGAACAGGCGCGGCAGCAGCACCTGGAACGCCGCCTGTAAAGGTGTCAGTATCAGGAGCACCGCCAGGACGTAGCCGTATTTACGGTAGTACCGCCAGTACCATTTTATTTTATCCAACATCTGCTATAACTCCGTTTCGATGCTTGAACTGCAGATGGAACAGCTTGGAATAATATCCATTCTGCAAAATCAATTCTGTGTGCGTACCACGCTCGATTATTTCTCCCCGACGGATCACCAGAATCTGGTCAACGTCGAGAATCGTCGAGAGTCGGTGCGCGATAATAACCGAAGTTCGCCCGACCATGAGTTTCTTGAGTGACTTCTGAATAGTCCGCTCTGTCTCCGGATCAACCGAACTGGTTGCCTCGTCAAGCAACAGCACATCAGGATTGGCTACCAGCGCCCGAGCAAACGATAACAACTGCCGCTCACCCCGACTAAAATTCAATCCCTTCTCAGAGACCTCAGTAGCGTACCCTTTCGGCAACCGATCGACAAACTGATCAACCGCAACCATCCTGGCAGCCAAAGCGATGTTCTCGTCGGTGACGGTTTCTGATTCCAGACCAATGTTCGATTTCACGTCGCCTGGAAAGAGGAATATATCCTGAAGCACCAGCGCGAACCGCTTACGAAGCGCATCCCTTGAAAGGTCGCGTATATCAATCCCATCAACCGTAATTCGACCTTTTTGCGGATCGTAGTACCGAAGCAGGAGCGAAATAACCGTTGTTTTGCCACCGCCGGTAACACCGACCAGAGCAAGCCGTTTTCCGCGCTCAATCTCGAAGCTGACATCCCTGAGCACCCAGTTGTCATCGTCAGTATATGAGAACCAGACGTTTTCAAACTTGATACTCTTCTGGAAGCTCGGCCATGCGACCGGGTTCTCCGGATCGAATATCTTGCTCTCCAGAGCCAGCAGTGCGAAGATTCGTTTTGATCCGGCAATCGCTTTCTGAATTGTCGAGAGCTGCTCAGAAACCTTCCAGATCGGCTCGTACATCTTCCAGATCAGAATCAGGAACATGAGGACCGTACCGGTCGAGATCAAACCTTCCGAACGCCACAGGATACCAAAGAAAAGCACCAGACCAACCATCACATACTGCGCAAAGAAAACCGTATTGAAAAACAGTACGACCGCGACGTTGACATAGGCGTCATCCTTGAATTTTAACTCGTTGAGACGATTCACCCGCGAGCGGGCATACGCGCCCCGATGGAATATCTGGATAATCGACATCCCATGCAGAAACTCTGTAATCGAAGCGGTGACTTCGGCCATCTTTTTGCGCACTTCAAAGAAGCGCGGCGTCGTTTTCTTCTCAAAGAATACGATAAAGGCCACTATCAATGGAACGATCCCAAATATCACCAGCGCCAGTTGCCAGCAGTGATAGAACATCAGTATGAAAATACCGATCACTAACAACAGGTCACCGACCAGGATCACGACCGTGTTGGTAAAGAACATCCGCAGCGCCTCAGTGTCGGTCTCCACCCGGGCCAACAAACGTCCCACGGGGTTTTTATCAAAGAAGCCAACATCAAGCGCGAGTATATGGTCGAACAGTTTCGACTTAAGCTCAAACATCAGGTTCTGCCCGACAATCTCAAGCTTCACCCGCTGCAAATACTGGAAAACAATGTTCAGCACCTGAAGACCACCGATGATCGCTGCAGTCCATAGCAAGCTGTCGAAATCAGACTCGGCGATGTTAACGTCGACCGCCTTCTTGACCAGTTGCGGCCAGTACAGCGCAGCCGCCTGTCCCCCGATCAGGAGTAGCAGACAGCCCAAAAGGGGTCGTTTGAACGTGTACAGGTACGGCATCAGCATGGCAAATGCCTTGCGCGAGCCGATTTCCTTTTCCTGTTCCGTTATCTTTTCATGTTCGTAAAAATCTGCCGTCATCGTATTGCCTTACCTGAGTTTAACATTCGTTTTGTTTCGCATCCCGATCCGGCAAATAACAAAAAACCCGCCGAACCTTCTGGTGCGACGGGTTTTAAATCTATTATGAGCAGTATCACAATTGAGATTTATCTCTCCCGCCGCAGACAGCGCCATTAGCGCATACAAGAATAGGAATGTGTTGATTCAGCATTAAAGTATTCTCCTGTCTGTTGCAGTTAGATATTCATAAAGCTCGTTATACGGCCTAAAATAACTGGTTGTTTCGTTAAGATAACCTCTTTTTTCGGCATGTCAAATGAAAAAATTAGCTGATCTGCAAAAAAATCAACCGATCTCTCCCCTTTCCAGCAGCTCGTTTATCCATTTGACCTCATGGGCATAACCCTGTTCGGTGGCGAGTGAGAGAGCTTCCTGCAAAATGGCGCGGCCTTCGTCTTTATCAGCATCGCTCGAACCGTTCTCCGTCAACACCTCGCCAAGTAAACGTCGTAATACAACCTTATTCTCAATATTGCCGTGCCCTTTGGCCTCTTCAAGTATCTCCCGCAACTTCTTTACACCGCCGTCAAAGTCGCCCCCTCTTGCCGCCAGAGCGGCCAGATAACCCGAAGCCCGCACCTGGGTAGCCTTCTGGCTCAGCTCGTCAGCGATAGCCAGGCTCTGCTCGAAGTATTTACTACTGGAATCAGGAGCGTTCTCGAAATAATACAACTCTCCCAGACAACTGTTGGGACCAGCCATTTCATTCCGATTGCCCATATCTTCATAGCCCTTAAGGGCAGTATAGTAGTTTTCCTTCGCCTGCTCGGGCTCGCCACTATAAAAATATGCCACACCCAGACTCTGGTGAGCCCCTGATATCAACTCGGCGTTGCCAAATTGCGCAGCATCCGTCACCACTTGGATCAGCGAGGAAATAGCTTTTTCATACTCTCCGAGATTCAAATTCACCGATGCAATCATATGTTTGGCTGATACACTATCTATTGGGGTTCCAAGCGTCAAACGGACTTCGGCAGACCTTCGGGCATACTCAAGTGACTTACGATAGTCTCCTTGATTGCTATATAAATGCGCGAGATTGTCTGTCGCACTTGCCATCCCATTTTGATCACCGATCCGGGTTCTAATCTCCAGCGATTGTTCATGATTTTGCAAAGCTTTTTCGTAATCACCCTGTTGCCTGTATATGATTCCAATGTTATCCAATGAATTTGCCATCCCGCTTTGATTACCAATCCGGGTTTGAATCTCCAGCGTTTGTTCCCAATATTGAATAGTCTTTTCGTAATCACCCTGATTATAGTAGATGCCTCCGATGTTATTTAACGAACTTGCCATCCCACTTTGATCACCAAGCCGGGTTCTAATCTCCAGCGATTGTTCACAATATTGAAGAGCCTTTTCGTAATCACCCTGCAACTCGTAGATGAGTCCGATGTTACTCAACGAAGCTGCCATCCCGCTTTGATCACCAAGCCGGGTATTAATCTCCAGCGATTGTTCCCAATATTGAACAGTCTTTTCGTAATCTCCCTGATAATAGTAGACGATTCCCATATTGTTTAATACCGCTGCCAATCCCTGTTGATTACCAATCCGGGTGCAAATCTCGAGCGATTGTTCGAAGTTTTGAAGAGCCTTTTCGTAATCGCCCTGACCAGAGTAGATGCTGCCAATGCTACTTAATGATCCTGATAGAGCAACCTGGTCATTCAGTTGACGGTTTATTTCAAGAACACGGTCAAAAAGAACCACAGCTTCGTCATACATCCCGCGTGCTTCATATATACCTATGATCATCGCTAGCGCCCTCACCTCACCAGCAAGATCATTTAGCTCTTCTGATATCTGCAGAGCCTGCTCGGCGCACTCCTGTGCCTCGTCATAGAGCGACTGCTGTTGATGCAAACCTGCCAATGCCCTCAGGGCAGCGGCCTCGTCCGAACGAAGGTTCCGTTGCTGCGCTTCCTCTAGCGCCGTCTGCAATTCCTCGTTGGCCTCATTATATTGCCCCCTATGGTCCAACACAGCCGCTACTCCGCGTCGTGCTGCCAACAGCGATGGCTCCAATTCAAGCGCCTTGCGGTACAAACCCAGGGCTACCTCGACATCGGATTCGTCGGACTTGTGCTCAAATGTGTACTTGCCCCGAAGATAATGGTCGTAGGCCACCGGGTTCTCGGCGTCCGGTCTCCCCACCTGGGCCGCCTGCATCACCGTGGTGTCGATCTCCAACGCCTGGCTGATCCCCTGCGCCAGCGCTTCTTTGATGCGCGGGAGGTTTTCAAACGTCTCTTCCCAGCGATCAGCCCAAAGATTCAAACCGGTTTCCACATCGATAAGTTGAGCCGAAACACGAATCAGATCATCTGTCTTGTGAATCGATCCGTTAAGTAATAAATTCACCTGCAGATGCTTCGCGATCTCTTTGAGTTCCTCGTCTGAGTCTTTGTACTTGAGAATCGACGGCATCGGTGCTACACCCATCGTGCCGATACGGGTTAGGTCAACAATTAGATCCTCGGTAATGCCATAGCTCAGATACTCGTTATCGGCAGCACCACGATTTTTCAAATACAAAACCGCCAGGCGACGAGGGGAGGCCAAAGCGGGATCATCGGACGATATCTCAAATCGCCACGGCTTGAGAACCAGAACAAGTACAATAACCAGCGCCATT
>DAOUUR010000185.1 GCA_030668045.1 bacterium | reverse complement strand
GGTTTCCTGCCGACAGTAGATGCGTCCAGTGGCTACAGGTTGACCAACGGTGATCAGGAGGTAGACCTGCCACCTTCCAGCCCTGAATCTGATATCGAGAACTTAACCGCCGAATTGTCCCTTCGCTGGACGCTTTTTGACGGCTTCAGGATGTTTGTCGATCGCAAGAAATTTAACGAGCTGGCACGGCTGGGTGAGTACCAGGCCCGAAATCAAATTGAAGGTTCGATTGTGGGCATCTCCAAAGCTTATTTCAACTTGGTTCAACAGGAATGGCTTCTGCAGGTTGCCAGTGACACATACGACCTTTCAGAAGTGCGCCTGAGGCGGGAGCAGGTACGAAGTGAACTCGGTGGTTCCTCCTCTACCGACTTTCTCCATGCCCAGGTGGCTTTCAATTCCGATCAGTCGACTCTGCTCAGCCGGGAGTTGGAGGTGAATATCGCCCGCCAATATTTGAACGTTCTCCTGGGACAAGACCCGACCACATCGTATTCGGTCAGTACTGAGATAATCATACCTGAACTAACACTCGACTACACACATGCGCTCGACTTGGCGCTGGAGCATAACAGCAGTCTAAAGACGGCGGAGCTGGGTGAGAAAGTCGCTGGTCGCAATGTACAGAGCGCGCGTTCATCATTTCTGCCGCACCTGTCTGCGTATGCAAACTACGGTTACTCCGACGAGACCGTCAACAGCACGGCGGGGCTGAATCCGGGTCTTGATGTCGGCACTCAAACCAATAGTACCACTGTCGGTCTGTCGCTATCCTTAAATCTGTTCAACGGACGCCGTAACAGGATAGAGTTGCAAAACGCGAAGATTGAAGCCAACAACCAGGCCCTGATTCTGCGGGACGCCCGGAATCGTTTGATCGGACTTTTTCGGGAAACGTACGATACTTATCAACAAAGAATGAAAATCATCGACCTGGAGAAACAGAACGCCGAAGCTGCTCAGCGAAACCTTGAACTGCAACAAGAACGTCAGGAACTGGGAATTGTTAATTCGCTTGAATTCCGAGACGCCCAGTTAAGTTTGGCGAAAACGCAGATTTCTTTGATTGCTGCTCGCTACCAGGCACGCATTTCCCGCTTGGAGATAGAACAGCTCATCGGCTCGCTGGAGATTGATTAGCTGAGGTACACAAAGAATCAAACCCTTAATAATGAGAACTTCAACCCGACAAGGACAGAATTATCTGCATGTAATTGGTCATGTCAAACGGGGGCTGATCGATATGGTCCATCCGTTTTCAAAGAAATTCATCAATAATAGATATGAACCGTCAGATAAAATAAATCGGGGTGAGAGGATTTGAATCTGTCTTACTACATTGGCGTCCAATAACTTGAACCCGCCCGTGCTGAGCCTGAACTGGAACAGTAATTTCTCTATCTGCATCAATGCACCCAATTAGTATTGACAAAATTTGATTGTCTATTATCTTATCAAAATATGGCTTCGGTTCGGAAATCAATCATCTGGTCGCTCTGTTTCTTACTTGGCCTCAGTCTCTACGCCAGCAGTTCCTGTGAGGTTCTGTGTTTCGGCGATAAGGGTCAGATGAAAATAGAGCCAGTTCATCTTCAACACTGTTGTGACGCCGACCATCCGGCATCCGCTGTTGTCATTGATAGGGGAGACTATCATCACGCCTGTGTCGATTGTTCCGACATTCCCCTTGACAGCTCCCAGTGGAGACGACGCTCCAGATACTCCGATGGATCAATCATGAAAGCCATTGTCCTCCATCAAGCCTGCGTCCTTGCGGGTGAGGCGGCGGTTAACGATGGTAGCTCGGGACGCACCCTTGCTACCGGAATCAAGAAGAGTTCGACTGGTTCGATCTCGGTTGCAGCAACGGTTCTTCGCTGCTGATTTTTTCACAACTATACCAATATTGATCTGACTGATTGGGAGGCCCCGCTTGATGGGGTATTCCAGCATACACTGTAATTATAGTGGAGTGAAGTAGATGAAAAGACATCTGTATACATTGGTGGCTCTGACGCTGCTATTAGTAATGGCCCTGACAGGGCCAGCAAGTGGGACTGATCGTTGGGAGGCTCCGTTTGCGGTTGACTCAACGGTTGGAGATGAAGATTCAACTTTGACCCTTCAGGCGGTCTTGCATCTGGTAGCTGCCCGCAACCCGCTATTGCCGTCTCTTCTATTCAGGCTGGAGGCAGCGAATGGTGGGATTATCCAGGCGGGAATAAAGCCCAGCCCGGAGCTTGAATCTGAAATCGGGAATGTCGGTTGGGATGCTCCCGGCACGAGCGAAGCGGAGATATCTGTGTCTCTATCTCAAGAGTTTGAGCTGTTCGGAAAGCGAGGCGCTCGCAAGAGAGTGGCAGAGGTCGAGCAACAGGAAGTTGAATTCGAGGCCCAGGTCGACGCCTTTGATCTCTATCTGGACACGCGAGGACGCTATTACCGTCTGGCTCATGCCCAGGAACAGTACCATCTTTCGGAGATATCTGTTGAACTGGCTGACGACATTGTAGCGACGATCCGGCAGCGGATTGACAAAGGTGTAGCGCTTCAATCGGAATTGCTGCTGGCCCGGTTGGAACTTAAGCGAGCCAAGTTAGCCAGAGCCGATGCCGCGATGGATATTGAAACCGCACGGATCGAGTTGACATCATTGTGGGCAAGTGATTTCGCCGGGGTCAGTGTGGTCGCGCTTGCCGAGTTGGATTATGGCTCCATACTAAACCGAGTTTCTGAGACACTGGCTGACTCAACCCGAGAGCTGTTGGCTCTGGACCGATATCAAGAACGACTGAAAGCAGAGCGACAGCTTGCTGTGGCCGAGGCAAGACCCAACCTGACTTTGAGTGGTGGCGTCAAGCGAGTGACAGCCGATGGATCCAAGTCTCTGATGTTTGGTCTGGCGCTGCCGTTGCCGTTTGGGAATCAGAATCGTGGCACTCTGCGTAGCCTTGATGCCGACATTCAACGGATCGATTTCGAACGTCAACAGGCACGACTTCTAAGCACAACTGCGGTTGCCTCCGGGGTGGCCCGTCTGCGACAATTGACCCACCGGCACGTTGCCCTGCACGACGAATTGCTTCCCACCGCCGAAGAGGCGTATCAGACGATACAGATGCTGTACCAGTCGGGTCGTCTGCCGTACACCAGTCTTCTGGAAGCCAATCGCTCCCTGGTAGAGCTGAGATTTGAACATAATGACATGATGCTCGCCCTCCGCGAGCAGATAATTACACTGGAACGGCTGGGAGGAGTGATCCTTCAGGCTGATGAGGACTCAGATAATGATTAACCGTATTTCGATTCTGCTCTTGATGCTGGTGTTTCTGGCGTCGACCGCAGCGATAGGTCAGGACGAACACGATGGCCATGACCATGAGACAGTACCGGTGCTTAATGAAGTTAACGAGCATGACCATGACGTTGATACTCCATGCGAAGAAACTGACGAACACGATGAGATCGTAGTGAAACTGTCGCCCGAGGTTCAGAAAATGGCTGGTCTTACTCTGGCACGGGTGAGCACGGGATGCATCGAAAAGACAAGTGAACTGCCGGGTGAGGTTGGTTTCAACGAAGATCGACTGGTTCACATCGCACCACGGTTTGCCGGGATCGCGCTTGAGGCAAAGTTTCGGGTGGGTAGTTATGTCACCGCCGGGGAGGTTGTGGCGGTGATCGAAAGCAACGAGAGTATGAACTCTTACTCGATTGAGGCGCCGATCTCCGGTTGGATCATCGAACGGAACGTATCTCCAGGCGAGTACGTCTCCGGCGAAAGCAGTATCTACGTTCTGGCCGACCTTTCCACAGTCTGGGTCAACCTGGCGGTTTATCCAAAAGACGCTGGTCTGGTCAGGGCTGGTCAGGAGGCGCTCCTCACAACGATAGGGTCCGAGCAACAGGTGGCAGGGGTTATTGACTTTGTAACTCCTATGCTGGACGTGCACACTCGCAGCAGCACAGCGCGCGTGGTGCTGCCTAATCATGACAACACTTGGCGGCCCGGTACGTTTGTTCACGCGACCGTCGTCACTGAAGCTGGCGAAGAGGGGTTGGTTGTAGAGAAAGAGGCCGTGCAGTTCATCGGCGAAGAGAGTGTCGTCTTAGTGGTTGAAGGTACCGACGAATTTGCCGCGGTGGAAGTTGTCGTTGGTGACTCTGATGAGCATCACGTTCGTATCGTAGAGGGACTGACCGAAGGAGCCGAGTATGTAGCTGCGGGTGCTTTTGAACTGAAAGCTCAAATTGTTACCAGTTCCCTGAGTGGCCATGCCGGCCACGGACATTGAGGAGGCGAGATGAAACTATTTTTTGAGTACGCTCTCAAGAATCGACTCCTGTTGGTCATCGGCCTTCTGGCGATTGTTTTGCTGGGTGTCTATCAGTATCGGTATTTACCGACTGATGCTTTTCCCGATATCTCCCCGGTGATGGTTCCGGTTTTTGCCGAAGCACACGGCATGGCTCCCGAAGAAATTGAGCGGTTGATTGCTTTCCCGATTGAATCGGCCATGAACGGTTTGCCCGGCGTCAAGCTGATTAAATCAACTTCGGCTTTTGGTATGGCGGTCATTTATGTTTATTTTGATGACGACGTGGACATCTACTTCGCACGTCAGATAGTAGCCGAGCGTCTGGCTGCCACTACCGCCGAACTTCCGGAGATGGATGACCCTCCGGCCTTGGGGCCGATCTCTACAGGTCTCGGCGAAGTGTTCATGTATTATCTCCAGGCCGACAGTTCGGTGGACACCGAAGGTAAACAGCTCACCACGTATCTGCGCGAATTGAACGACTGGGTTGTAAAGTATCAACTGCAATCGGTGCCGGGCGTGACAGAGATTCTCTCCATGGGCGGTCATGTCTTACAATATCAGATCGAACTTGATCCGCACGCTCTGAATAAGTATGACCTGTCACTTGGGGATGTAGTCGAGACGGTCAACTCCAACAACCGGAACGCCGGAGGACAATTTCTGGTGTTAGGTTCCGAGGAGTATCTGGTTCGAGGTATCGGACTGGTGGAGAAACGCGAGGACCTTCGCAATCTGCAAATAAAGGTAGTGAGTGGTCGACCGGTTCGATTGGGCGATGTTGCCGAAATTGGTTTTGGGCAGGAACTCAGGCGTGGTGTCGTTACCCGTAACGGTACCGATGAGGTAGTGGCCGGAATCATTCTGAAACTATACGGCGAGAACACGTCGGAGATCATCGAACGACTGGAAGTAGTTTTTCCTGAGGTGCAAGCCTCGCTGCCCGATGGTGTGACGCTCGTACCATACTACAATCAGAGTACTCTCGTTGGCAGCGCTATCGATACTGTGCGAAAGGCTCTCTGGAAAGGTGCGTTGCTGGTTATTCTTGTGCTGTTTCTTTTCATGGGGAGTGTGCGCAGTGCGTCAATTGTAGCCTTGTCTCTGCCGATCTGTGCGTTGGTGGCCGCCATAGGTATGGGATGGGCCGACATGTCAGCCAATCTGATGTCGCTGGGAGGGATTGCTATTGCAATCGGTATGCTTGGCGACGCATCAATTGTCATTGTCGAGAATGCGTCGAGGCATCTTGGCGACACACGT
>DAOUUR010000534.1 GCA_030668045.1 bacterium | reverse complement strand
GCCGCACGGGATGTTCAATTGCGTGACTGGTGGCATACAGAGTCGGTATTGGCTGGCGCAATCTTTACAATCGTATCGGCCAATGCAGGCTTCAGATGGGAGCTCGATGGGCCAGAAGAAACCACCAAAGTCGTTCAGGAAATGCTCCAGAACGCCAACATGGGGAAGGGATGGAGAAACCTTGTTCAGAAGTTCTCTATGGATTTCTACACGCAGGATAACGCCGGCTTCTTAGAGATCATTCGATCAACAAACGCTCCGAACGCTCCGGTTATCGGCGTTGCCAGTCTTGAGTCGCAACGCTGCACGAGAACTGGAGACCTTGAATTTCCAGTGATCTATGACGACAGACATGGTACACGCCACAAGATGCCCTGGTATTCTGTGGTTCCACTGGAGGAATTTCCATCGCCAATTGAAGACATGCACGATGTTCAGTTTTGTGCGGTTACGAGGGTGCTGCGTGCCGCTCAGATTATGCGAGACATTGCAATTTATCGCGGCGAGAAAGTGGGAGGTAGGTTCTCCGAGGCGGTGCATATTGTAGGCGGTGTGAAGAAAACCGATCTGGATGATGTGCGCAAGCGAATGGAGGAACAAGCCGACAATCAAGGATTGGCGCGGTATCTATCACCGCTCATCGTTTCCAGTTTGGATCCGCAGGCATCAGTATCGTCCGTGACACTGAACCTCAAGTCGCTTCCAGAGAGCTTCGACCTGGACTCCGAGTTGCGCTGGTACATCGCCATGATTGCGCTCGGCACTGGCAGGGACTACCAGGACTTTGCGCCTCTCCCGGGTGGGAATCTGGGAACATCACAACAGAGTCAAACGCTGCACTTGAAATCCCGCGGTAAGGGACCGGCGACATTCATGGAAACATTCGCTCATGCCATGAATTCCTATGTGATGCCAAGAACGGTCACATTCAGATTCAGCGAACAGGACATTGAAGCTGAGAAGCAGGAGGCCGAAGTTAAAAAGATCAGGGCAGAGGAACGCGCCGTTAGAATCAACAGCGGCGAACTCGATCCGATGATAGCGCGGCAGATAGCACAAGATCAAGGCGACCTGGATGTGCGCTATCTTGATCTGCTTGGCGAAGGAAATCTGACCCCTGATATGCTCGTCCAGCAGGGAGAGAAACCAGAGGACGAGGATGTTCCAACAAGGGAAGAGGGGGATGAAAAAGTTTACATACCAGACATGGAAATCGATGCCTACGTCGGTGGGCTGAAGGGATTGTGGCAGCGGACGCTATCTAAGGTCAAGCGAGATACCGAAGAAAGCGAGGCGATAGAGGCTTTGAGGGTTGCGGCTGGTGCGTTGGCCGATAGCGCCGATCAACCTCAAATTGTTAACGTGCATGTTTCCGAGCAAGAATAAGAAATCAAACTCCGTGTTGTTATGAGCAAAAAATCCGCTTTACTACTCATGCAAGCTGCGCTGGCTATGCTTGGTGGCGGCACGAAAGAAACCAAGCAGTTACTACGCGGGTTTACGGGCGCTCCAGGGATGCTTGATCGTGAAACTGCAAAGTATCAGAGTGAGTTAAAGCGCATTACGGAGAGGTGGCTATCCAACGTTGAGGGCATGGACGAATACGAGCTGATGATCTCCATGAGTATCCTGATTGGTCAACTTCAAAATGCGGCAGAAAGACACATCCCTATAGCATACAAATTAGGGCTGGGAGATCGACCCCTTATCCCAGAAGATCACACCATCATTCAACGTGCGCTTGAGGACAACCTGACATTCCTGCAAACCAGCCTTGCGCCAGCCATTGAAGATCGTATTGAGATCGGCATGGATCGAACCGATATACTGGCCGATGCGATCAGGGATAGCGAGAGATTTTCCGTCAACCGCGCCGCTCTTTATGCTGGCGCATTCTGGACGGCTGTGTGGTTGGGTAAATCGTCTGCAATCAAGCGCGTGTTTGGAGAACAGGCATTGAGGGAAGTACCCGTGAGGCGATTGCTTGATTCTGGAGCAAAGCATTGCGCAAGTTGTCCTCCAAAAGCCACTGAATACTCTAGCTGGGATGAGATGTTAATGTTCTGCGGTGGACTTCCGGCTGACGGGAGCGATGATTGTTTCTCAAATTGCAGATGCACCATTCAGGTCTT
>DAOUUR010000482.1 GCA_030668045.1 bacterium | reverse complement strand
CGGCCTTCAACGACACGCCCGCCGTACGAGCCGTGGTAGCTTACCTATCTAGCGGTCGCGGTGGCCGTGCTTGGGCGGCATCTGGCTTCGACCTTTCTCCAAACAACAAAGTGACCGGTTTGAGCTACACCGATCCCATCTCAGCGGCGAAGGCAAACGTTCTGCTGCGCGCATCTGCGGTCAGCTTCGACGTGGGCGACCTGCTGCCAGGCGGCATGGTGATGGATGAGTTCGAGGGCATCACCGAGTACGTGAACGGCGGTGACCTGGACGCGATCCTCGATCGCCTCGAGGCCCGCGCTGTGGAGGTGTTCGCTCCATAGGCTATAACGGAAAGAGGTGGGAGCGAGTATACCTCCCACCTCTTTTTTTACTCCTTCCTCCCAGGAGGTGACACATGACGGAACGAATAGAGAAGCAACGCAAGCCCAAGCGCGAAGCACCTTTGATCATGCGCCAGGGCGAGATCATGCCGTGGCTCTTTATCTTACCTGCGCTAATCATTATCATTATCTATATCGCCTATCCCACCATCTACACCGCTTTCTTAAGCCTGCGCAATGCCGACTCATCCGCGTGGGCAACCGCAGCGTGTCGTGAGGGCCAAGCTTGCTGGGGCATTTTCGAAAATTACCGCTATGCCATCACATCCGACACTATGCTGCGGGCTTTTCGCAACAATATCCTCTGGCTGGTGGTCATGGTCCCGGGAGTAACAATTGGAGGCTTACTGCTGGCAGTTCTTGTTGACCGTGTGAAATACGAATCAGTAGCTAAAGCACTTATATTTATGCCAATGGCAATTTCCTTTGTTGGTGCTGCCATCATCTGGGGCTTTGTCTACGATTACCCCATTAATCCGGACAATCCCAATGCTCCCATTATTGGACTACACAACGCGATTATCGTGAATTTTGGGGGGCGGCCGATTCCCTGGTTATCATCGGCGCCATGGATCAACAACTTTGCATTGATCTTCGTGGGCATCTGGATCAATACTGGATTTTCCATGACCATACTCTCCGCGGCGGTTAAAGGTGTACCGAAAGAACTTCTAGAAGCCTCTCGCATCGATGGTGCATCGGAGTGGCATGTCTTTTGGAAGATCTTGATTCCCATGATCCTCCCAACCATAACGGTAGTTCTCACTACGTTGACGATCTTTACCCTAAAGATGTTCGACGTCATTTATGTCATGACGGGGGGGAATTTCGAGACCAACGTCATCGCAAACCGTATGTATCAGGAGATGTACGTGAACTTCGAGGCTGGTCGCGCTGCAGCTATTGCCATCGTATTGCTTATCCTCATCATTCCGGTGTTGTTCTACAATATCCGCAGCTTCCGGCAACAGGAGGCGATCCGATGAAGCCCGCAACCAGAGAACGCCTCAACAAAATCCTGGGGCGCATCCCCCTGCACATCGTCATCATAGTTATTTGTCTTATCTGGATCCTGCCCACGCTGGGCTTGCTGGTGACCTCTTTTCGGCCAGTCCAGGACATCAATTCCAGCGGCTGGTGGACGGCGCTGTCGGAGCGCGGGGGAAGTGAAGCATATACCGCTTATTGTGCTTCCTGCCATGGAGCAGATGGATCTGAACTTCCCGCTGCAGACTTGAGCGATCCAGAATTCATCGATCAGTACAGACGCTCGATTCAAATCCAGGCTACATTCAACAACGTCTACGATGGCGAGATCCATGTTCCCGAGGATCAGCGTCCCAACGCGGATGAACTCGCTACGATCCTGGAAGAACTACGCGCAAACGCGTCAGGGGAGGAGCGCCCGCGCTTTTTTCTGAGCAATTATATCGACGCCCTGGCCGGGTATCGCGGTCGGACAAGCTATACCGAGGAATGTGAAGCGGGTGAGATTATCGCTCTCCAGAGGACCTGCGATTTCGTCACAGACATGACCGTCTCGCAGGCTGCCATGGGTCGGGCCTTCATCAACACCGTGATCGTCGCCGTCCCGTCCACAATCATTCCCATCTTCTTCGCCTCTTTCGCCGCGTTCGCATTCGCATGGTTAGACTTCAAAGGGCGTCAGGTGTTGTTTGCCATCCTTGTTGGGTTAATAATCGTTCCTCTGCAAATGGCGCTCATCCCAATCTTTCGTATTTACAACAACCTGGGATTGAATGGGACATTCCTGGGAGTTTGGTTGTTCCATACCGGTTTTGGTCTACCCTATGCCATCTACCTTACCCGTAATTTCCTAGGATCACTGCCAACCGAGATCTTCGAGTCGATTTACCTCGATGGCGCCTCGGCCTGGACGGCCTTCACCAAGCTGGCTCTACCCCTTTCCCTGCCGGCGATCGCATCTTTAGGTATCTTCCAACTTCTTTGGGTGTGGAATGATTTGTTGATTGCCCTGGTTTTCCTTGGCGGCTCAACACCTGTGATGACT
>DAOUUR010000601.1 GCA_030668045.1 bacterium | reverse complement strand
GATGTAAGATTTGGCGAAAATAATTATCGTTCGGCCAACAGGTTGATTGCCGGACTGGTTCAAGCGGTGGTGGTAACGGAACTATATGAGAGTTCTATCAGAACCCTCGACCTGCTCCTCTGTTGCAGTCAGATCGGGAAACTTTCCTTCGTGATTGTTGATCCCACCCACGGCGCCCATGCCGATCAGGACAGTCTCAACAAGGCGGTCTCCTATGGAGCGATCCCTCTGGTTGGACTTGACAAGATCTCCGACATCATCAAATCTTTGGTCTGAGGTATCGACTGATGGATGATTCTTATCTGACCATCGCCCGAGAAACAAAGGTTGAACTGAAAGTAAAAAGCTCGCGCTTTATTGGCGAAGTATTCTCAGTGGCTTCTGTCGATCAGGCCAAAGAACAACTGGTGCGGATTCGTAAACGCGAACACGCCGCGACTCATCACTGTTACGCCTACCGGGTGGGGCTGTTCGATAAGACAGAATTCAAGTACTCTGACGATGGTGAACCAAATGGTACTGCCGGCAGACCGATCTACGATGCAATTTGTGGACGGGATATCACCAACGCTATTTTGATTGTAACCCGGTATTTCGGCGGAACAAAACTGGGTACCGGTGGGCTGGTTCGGGCCTATGGTGAGACTGCCAGCATGACCTTGGAGCAGGCTGGTCAGACGGAGAACTACGTTATGGCCACGATCAAAGTCGAGATAGATTTTGCCCAGTACGATCAACTAGCCAGGCTGTGCAGTCGTCTTGAGGCCAAACAAACCGGAAGTGATTTCTCCGATATTGTCAAACTGACGCTGGAAATTAGAAAATCGCGGGCCGAAGAGCTAATCGACTCGATCACGGAACTTACCAATGGCCGCGCAAAAATCACAGAAGCGTAGCAGCCGAGGCTCAGACCGCAGACCCTCAGGCCGCCGACCCAGGATAGTCGATGTCCTCGGCATGGGAATAATTCCGTTCGATATCCTCTACACCATAGACAGATATCCAGCCGCAGAATCGAAAATCGATGCTTCTGATTTCTGCACACAGGGAGGTGGACCGGCTCCCAACGCTATGGTGGCCCTGTCTCGACTCGGCATGAAAACGGCAATCATTGCCGCCGTTGGCGATGATCTGTTTGGTCGGTACTCAATTGAGGAGATGGAGCAGGAGGGGGTTGACGCTCGTGCTGTAGTGGTCAAAAAGAAACCGTCGGCAATCGCAACCGGCTATATCGAAAAAGGGTCGGGGCGGCGGACGATGGTGCTGTATCGCGATATCACTGTCGAACCGAGAGATATCAAAACTTCGCTTCTTCCCCTGCCGCGGATTGTTCATCTCGACGGACGCGATATGCCAGCCACCATGAAACTGGCTCGTTGGGCCGGGAGAGTGGGGGCGATGGTTTCTTTTGATATCGGCTCGATCCGCAACGACGTTTCCGAAGTGTTCGGGCTGGTCGATCATCTGGTAGTGGCCGATAACTATGCTTTCCCGTTCACTGGTTGCAGGACAGCACGGGGGGCGATTAAAAAATTGCGCGCCCTCTGCCCCGGAACAATAGTGGTGACCGAAGGACTCCGTGGCTCTACCGGCGGCGAAAATGGTGACACTGTAACTCAGAAAGCGTTCCGGGTAAAAAGCGTCGATTCGACCGGTGCCGGTGATGCTTTCCACGCCGGTTACATCTATGGTCTCCTAAACGGCTTTTCG
>DAOUUR010000488.1 GCA_030668045.1 bacterium | reverse complement strand
TAATCTATGCTATTTTCAACTACTTCAATTCTAAATGGCAGCAACCAACCAGAAAGATCAAAAACATCAACCAGTTAACGAATAAAGCTGCGTAAATAATATGGATGCACCTTTTTACACACAACTCTTGACATTACCCCAAGCAATCTTGCGGCCATTTTATGGTTGACATAGAGGGGACTATTTGTTATCTTTTAAAAACTAAAGTGGGTAGGGATACCCCTCTATTTGCTCGCGCTTGCCATGATTCAGAACTCAATTAGCGACCTCAAAGGCAGCGGAGAGAGTGTTCATTTTAGTCTGGGACTAGGGAGTGGAAGTGGTCGTCAGGAATCTAATTAGTGCTGCTGTTCTTTCCTGTTTGCTGGGAACAGGTGCGCTTGCTCAGGACTACGCCATTTCGCTGGACCATGTTGAAGGATTGGTTGACGGCGACCCGACCTCAGTTAGGGCCGACGATGCTGTGGATTCCGTTACTTTTTTCCTTCGTTTCACCAATCCCGGGTCGCCGAATCCCGCCAACTTGATCAGCTATTCTAATGGTTTTCGTCTATATTCTCCTGACGGAGCGACCTGGCGGCCTTTTAGCCATCTTCCGTACCAGAATCTGGATCCTCCTTGGAACGTGTTGGTTTATTATCCCGACTGGGAACTGATCTGGGACGAGGATGTCTGGGTTGTGAGTTATGGGGTGGACGGCTCCGGTTCTGATACCCTCGGCCTTGCTGGATCGAGAAAGTATTCGGACGGTGCTCCTCCCGGTTTTGACGAAGTAGTATTTACAATCAGCACCAAGTTTGAGCCAGAAGAACACGGCAAGACAATCTGCCTTGATTCCTGTTTCTTTCCACCTGAAAACAAGTGGCACTGGAACGCCGATACTGGTACTTATGGTGAACTTTATCCGGCCTGGGACGGTCCTCACTGTTTCACTATCAAGGATGGCGACGATGACGGTGATGGTGTTATCAATCACCTTGACAATTGCCGGTGGACCTTCAATACGAACCAGGCCAATAGCGATGGTGATACTCTGGGCGATGCCTGCGACAACTGCCCGGATGACACAAACGATGGGCAGGAAGATGCTGATGGTGATACCTACGGAGACCTTTGCGATAACTGTCCGGACGATTTCAATGACCCCCAGACTGACTCCGATGGTGACGGTTCGGGAGATGCCTGCGACGTTTGTCCGGGCTATGATGATTTTCTTGACACCGACCTTGATTTCGTAGCCGACAGCTGCGATAATTGTCCCGGTCTGTATAATCCGCAGCAGGACGATCCGGATGGTGACGGCTTTGGTTCCCCCTGTGACAATTGCCCCGATATCTCCAATGTGTTGCAGACCGATTCTGATGGCGATGGGGTCGGTGACCCCTGTGATGCCTGCCCCGGCTTTAACGATAACAACGATGCCGATGGTGACGGCGTGCCGGATGATTGCGATATCTGCCCTTATAACTATGATCCTGGACAGGAGAATAGTGATGGAGACGTTTACGGTGACGCCTGTGACAATTGTCCCCTGATCGACAATCCTCTGCAGGAGGATTTTGACTACGATGGCATCGGGGACTTCTGCGATGCCGACACGATCGAGTACACCCAGACCAGCGCCGATACCAGTGACATTTATGACATAGCTGCCGGTGACCTCAATGGAGACAACTATACAGATCTGGTCTACTCGGGGTCCAGCGACACCGGATTATATATAGTCCGGGGTCAGGCTGGCGAGCAGGTATTGGGATCACCGAGTTTCTTGCATCGACTCACCAGAGCCGCCGTTGCTCTTGAGTATCTCAATCATGACGCCTTTCTTGATATTGTCGCGGCGACCTCGGCCAACGTCTATCTCATAACCAATAATGGTGACGGCACCTACAATGTCGATTCGGTATACGGAGGTAGTTCATCACCTATGGGGTGGAACGGACGATCCAGTGCCTTCAGAGTCGATCCGAGCGATAACCCAGACGTGACAACCGGGTTTATCGACGATGATCTGAATATCGATATTATTGTTACGCCCAATACAGTGCTGTACGGCGACGGAGATGGTAGCTTCCCAACAACATCGACCACGCCGGTTGATTTTGAGTCGATCAATACTGCCGACTTTAATTCTGATGGGCAGATGGACATCTTGGTTCTGAGCGGGGATTTTGTCCAAATTTATTTGAATAGTGGCTTCGAAACATTCGATTGGGCCATGTCGCAATATCTCGGTACACCAATGGCTGTGGTGCCGTCGGGTACCGGCATTGCCGACCTGGATCGTGACCGCAGGCCCGACTTTGCTATTGTCTTTGAGTTGGCGGATGTGCCTGGTCAGAGCAACCTG
>DAOUUR010000553.1 GCA_030668045.1 bacterium | reverse complement strand
CGATCCAAGTAATTGTAGCGGGGCAAATTTTTGCTTCAGAAAGCATCTCACTGAACGAATCAGATACTCCATTAATCGGCAGGGGGAGCCAATGAGTTCCAGTATCAAATGATCAGCTGCAATAAGGGTCTCTCACTTGTATGAGGAAATGCCGGAATTATAGCACAAATCCAGCACACCTGCTCGTAACCTATTGAGGGACAACGTGGAGTGACAGGTTCAAATCCTCTCACCCCGACCAAACCAGTCTGGACTTTACAACAGTTCGAAAATGAATCACCGTTTGCCAGCGTAATGCCGGAAATTCAACCCCGCTTACCCCGCTTACTTCTCTGCGGCCAGTCGTGATCGAACAAATGGGATCAGACCACCGGCATCTATGATAGCTTGTCTCGCCGGTGGCAAAGGAGTGATCGCAAATTCTTTGTTCTGGGTCACATTGACCAGCTTGTCACCTCTTATCTCCAGATCATCCCCGGCTTCAGCTTCGATATCGGGACAAATGATCAATTGCAAACCAAGGTTGATGGCGTTCTGCATGAATATCCGCGAAAAATGTTTGGCTACCATGACCAACTCCCAACCCTTCAAACAGGAAGCTGCCTGCTCACGCGATGAGCCGCATCCAAAATTCTCCGAGGCCACGACAAAGCTCCCAGGGGGAACTTTCCCTTCTTTAAGTCTGGAATTGAACTGGAGATCATCGGCAAAGGCAAACTGCGGAGTTTCGGTAGGCAGGACCGTCGCCATGAATCGACCGGGATAGATAATGTCGGTTGAGACATCATCACCAATTTTCAACACTACTTTGGCCATCAGCAACCTCCTTCTCTGGGATCGGTTATTTTTCCGGTGATAGCGCTTGCTGCAGCCACCGCCGGTGAACAGAGATACACTTCAGCATCGGGGTTGCCCATCCGCCCCTTAAAATTCCTGTTCGTTGTAGCCAGCGCAACCTCTTTGTCGCCGAGCGCTCCCTGATGCACACCAAGGCATGGGCCACAACCGGGATTGCACAACACAGCACCAGCATCGGCCAGATCAGCCAGATAACCTTGCCGCATCGCCTCCATATAAATACGCCACGTGGCCGGGAAAACGAGCATGCGGGTGGAACGGTCTACCTTCTTACCTTTGAGTATTCTGGCGGCTGTCTCGATATCATCGAGGCGACCGTTAGTGCAGGAACCGATAACAATCTGATCGATCTTGGTGCCTACTACTTGATCAATCGTCTTGACATTGTCAACCGTGTGCGGACAGGCAATCTGCGGAACCAGAGTTGAGGCGTCGATCTCGACAACTCGTTCATAGACGGCATCATCGTCAGGACCGTAGATTTCAATCTTATCGGTAACGCCCGCTTCTTCTTTCAAATAGCGCAGTGTCTCTTCATCCGGCGGAACGATACCCGATGTTGCCCCTGCTTCGACCGCCATGTTGCAAATTACGAGACGTCCCGAGGTGGACATCGTTCTGATAGTCTCGCCGTGAAACTCAAGAACTTTAAAATTGGCTCCCTCGGAGGTGATCTTACCAATCAAGTGCAGAATCAAATCTTTTGGTCCCACTCCGGACTGGAATTGTCCATTCACATTAACTTTGATTGTTCCGGGCACTTCAACATTCAGCATATGTCCGAGCGCCCAGACAGCCGCCATTTCGGTTGCCCCGATTCCAAAGGCAAACGCCCCAAGAGCGCCATGACTGGTCGTGTGGCTGTCTGTCCCCAGAACCACGCAGCCCGGACGAACGTATCCGTTTTCCGGTAGTATCTGATGGCAGATTCCACCTTCGTCGCCACGGATATCGTGAAACTTGGTTATCCCCTGTTGCGACACAAAAGCTCTGAGACGTTTCTGGTTGGTGGCTGTCTTGGAACTCTCTGCCGGGACCCGATGATCAAAAATGATCGCGATTCGATCAGGATCCCAAACATTCGCTTCGCGATCCGTCCCTTTATAGATTTCCAAGAACTGGGTCATAGCCAGAGCGCCGTTTTCGTGCGACATGGCCAGATGTACT
>DAOUUR010000227.1 GCA_030668045.1 bacterium | reverse complement strand
CGGTGTTGCTGGAGGGTGAGGGTTCGTCTGAATCGGACTTCGGTGACCCGGCATCCTATACTGCGTTTTTGGGCAAGACGGTAGCGGTGACAATCAGTCCGGCCAATGGTGCGGTGGATGTGTCGCGTGAGATGGAATTTGTCGGTGTCGTCACCGAGGTCAGTGTGGATAACAGTATTGATGGACTCAACACTGTTGTTATCACTGCCCAAAGTCCGACCATTGCTCTGGACGGTTCCCCGCAGGTGGCATTGTTTGAAGAGCAAACGGCCAGTGGCATAATTGGATCGGTTGTTTCCGGTTACCCGATTTCGACCGGGACGATGGAATCCACTAGCGCCAGTATTCCTTACTGCGTTCAACACTACGAGACAGATTATCAATTTGTGATGCGCCTGGCGGAAGGTGCCAGCCTGTTCGCTTACTATGACGGTAAGGAATTCAAATCGCAGAAGGCCAATGGATCATCGCCGGAGGCTCTGGTCTGGCGCGAGACGCTGGGCAAGTTTGCTTTCGGTCTTGGTACGACCGCCAGTAAATTTGTTTCAAAATCCTGGGATTATGCAAGCAAGGCCGAGGTAGAAGGTGAGTCCGATAGCTCCGCCCTGCAATCGTCACCATCGGATCTGGCCAAGATATCGATAGATGCGTCGAATCAGATTTACAGCAAGGCTGGCTTTGTTGAAGCCTCCAAGGCTACCGATCAATCCGGGATGGACTCGACTCTTGGCAGCAAAGTTGAAGGTCGGGTTGGCCAGATGGTGCGGTGCGTTGGCGAGTCTATCGTTCCTTCTGTCAAGGTGGGCCAGTGTGTTAAAGTGGAAGGGATGGCCAAGCTGGATGGGCTGTTCTGGGTCACAGAGGTAAAGCACGTCTTTGACGACAGCGGTAAATACCACAACGAGTTTGTTTCATCGCCTCTGGATGTCGCGTTTCCGCTGAAGAAAACGACGCGGCCAGCGGTTACCAAACTCCAGACCGGCACGGTAATTGACCTTGAGGACCCGGAAGCGTTGGCACGGATTAAGGCCCATCTTCCTGCGTTGGGGATCGACAGTTCGTGGATACGGTATGTATCGCCGCACGCGGGAGCTGACCGTGGATTTGTTGCCGTCCCGGAAATCGGCGACGAGGTTCTGGTGGGGTTTGTCAGCGGCAACCCCGATCTGCCGATTGCGCTGGGTTCGCTCTACAATGGTTCCGATATGCCGCCGGTTACGGTCGATGGTAATAACGAGACCAAAATATTTCTGACCAAGGCCGGCAACGAGATACGGATTACCGATACCAGCGGCAGTGAAGAGATCAAGATATGCAACGCCGACGGCAAGAATCAGATTGTTCTTCAGATGAGCGGACCATCGATCAGCATTGAAAGTCAAGGTGATATAAGCCTGAAAGGTGCTAATATCAAGCTTGAGGCTGATCAGGGGATAGAGCTAAAATCCATGGCCAACACAAAAGTTGAAGCGACCGGGCAACTGGCGCTAAAGGGTACCGGTGGTGTTGATGTTGACTCTACCGCTATCCTTAATATCAAGGGTTCACTGGTAAAGATAAACTAAGGAATAGATGAAACACCTGGCGCTTCCTTTTGTTCTGCGGGACGGACATCTCGACTCGGCTGATCTTCACGAGTCAATTACCTATTCAATTGGTCTGTTGCTTAGTTCGCGACCGGGGATGATGACATTCTGCCCTACCTATGGCTGCGATATCTGGGACAAGGAGTTCTCCGACCTGTACTCGGCGAACAAAGCCGACATTCGTGCCAGTCTGCGAAATGCGATCGATTTGCACGAAAAGCGTTTGTACAATGTGTCGGTTTCGTTTGTTGGTGTTAGTGACAGCGGGTCGCACACTCTCGGGATGGCGGTGAAAGTCAGTGGCCATTACAAGGATGGTGAGAAGGAGAAGAGTTTTTCGGCTGAGTACATAGTAGGTTAGCAGGCGGAACGGACACCGAAATGAGTATTGAGAAATCACGATCTAAAGAACAGATATTTTCAGATATGCATCGCGAGTTGCGGCGGTGGAATCCTTCCGTTTCCGAATCAGTTGATCGGCTTGATCCGGTCCTGAAGATATTGATTCAGCTTTACGCTCACCAACTGGAGCGGATTGACAAACGGATTGACCAGACCTGGGAAGTTTCGATCAACTCGCTTATCAAATCACTGGTGCCCGAAAGCAAGAAATGGCCGGTGCCGGCGTTCACTATCATGAAGTGTGCGATCTCTGATCCAGTCGTTGAGATAGATAAACACACACGCTTTTTCCATAAGGAGAAACGCGAGGGTGGCAAGACGTTCTTTTTTTCATCGCAGAAGCAGGAGAAGTTGATCGCGGCGGAAGTGCGGCACTTGTTTGTCCGCTTTGAAGACACGCTGGTAAATCTTATGCCCTCCGAAGGATCGGTCGGCGGCCACCATATCCCCGATACCGATCTACTGGGGAAAGGTTCGGGACAGGTTTATGCAGCGGTCGAGTACGGCGGGATGCCTTCGGCGCTTAAGGGAGCCAGTTTGTATCTGGCTGGTCCTGATACTGCTCTGCGACAGCTTCAGTGGGGGCATTGGTACCCCGGTTCCAATTTTGGTGGTTTCCACGAGGATTCGGGCTATTGTCCTGGTCTGGCTGGTGATGTGGAAGTGCTGTTTGCTGAATCCGGCGAACGGGTTGACTGGGGTGGGCTGCGAAGCTCCTCCGATCTATTCGACCAACTTGGTGACAACTTTGTGATTCTTCCCGATAAATTCACATCGACATGGGAACTTGGCCCGACCGACCCCGGCCTGCGTGACCTGCTGGTGCATCACGATATCGATCTGGATGCATCGGGTGATCGATTCTACTGGATTCGGATTGATTTGCCCCCCGGTGGCGACAAGCTCAAATTGAAAGATGGCTTCAACCTCCATTTCAACTGTTTTGTAGCAACTAACAAGAACGAACTATCGACCTACAAGTACACGGGCGGGAACAAGCTTGTCGAAGTAGAGGTGCCGGAGGAGTTGAACAATATCCTGGGGATCACTTCGGTTGTTGATTCGTCCGGAGATGAATATCTGCCGCGTCATAAGATTCAGGCTAATCCTTCGCAGCGTTCCTACGCGCTTGAGGAGAGGAACAACCATCTGGTGCTGTGGTTTGATTTTTCGACCCAGCTTGAAGCTCCTCCCGACTACGTGACGGTGAACTACGCCATCACCGCCGGGGTAGCCGCCAACGGTATTTCGGCAGGTCAGGTCAGCGAGCTTTATGAAAAGCATCCGGGAGTGTCTGAGGCTGAAAATATCGTTCCCGTTCTCGGTGCCATACCGGCAAAGACCGAGGCTCAGATCATGACCGAGGTGTCGGCACGTCTGCGCAACCGTGACCGAGTGCTTAGTTTTGAAGAGATTGCTTCCTGGACAAAAGCGTTTGATCCTAGAATCAACAAGGTCGAGTGTGCTAACAGCGTCCAGCGGATTGATCGTGGTGTCAGGCGGTGTATCAGGGTCCGAGTGCAGGTAGGGGCTGAGGATTTTTATTCCGATGACGAAGCTACTCTGTTGCAGCGGCGGCTCAACGAGTTTCTCCGGTCACGATCTGCTGTTAATTCGACTTTTGTTGTGGAGATTATCAGGCGATGAATCCCGGTAGCCAGGGCATGCCCGATTTTTGTAACCGTCGTTATCCGTTTCACTACGGTGCAGCGTTGAATACGTTGACCAAGCTTGGTGTTGACATCAATAAAGTTGATCTGATTGCTGTCGGGGAATTTGAAAACTACAAAGGTGAGATACTCGGTCAGGACCCGGAGCCCGGAACACAGCTGGGGGAGCATGTTAAGATTACTCTTCGGGTTGGATTTCCCAGCGCTGTTGATTGTATGCCGTACCAGTTTTTCTACGGTGTGCAGAGGATCGCCGATTCGACCGGTAGTTGGGAAGATAAGGCGCGGGCGGTCATGGCCCCTTTTGATGCAGCGGTGGTTCGGCATGAAGCGACGGCGGAGTTTGAGAGCCTCAAGAGTAGTTTCGGATTTATTGACTATGCGCATCTCAAGAGATTTCTGAAACTCTTCAGTTTTTCATCCGATGAAAACGCAACCGACCTTGACGAGATGTTAGTCTGGTCTGCTGTGTTCCCCGGTTTTCATCTATGGGCCGGAAATGCTGAGCTGGTCTGTCGCGTTCTAAAGACGCTGTTTGGGTTTGGATTTGACATTGTCGAAAACGTACGGCTCGAAAACGAGATTCCTGAAGACTGTAGGTACAAGCTTGGTTCCGAGAAAGACCCGCTCGGTAAAGGGACTATTCTCGGTCGTAGATTTTCTGATCTTGACTCAGGGTACGAAGTGATTATCAGCGGCGTACGGCCCAAAGAAACGGCTGACCTGCTACCGGGAGGCAGAACGCGCCGCAAGATAGAGCGAGCTCTTGAGATTGCGATGCCGAATCATCTTGATTACACGATTCGCGTGAAGACAACTCGCCAGAGTGTGAAAGTTGGAAACGCTTCTGGCGAATGTTATCTTGGATATTCTTCGCACGTTTGAGTGCGATAGTGAAAGGAGTTGTTCTTGACTTTGGGACACGACAGTTATAGATTCTTGGCGAGTTCCTTCTGTTAGAGGCAAAGTGATGAGTGACTTAAACTTATACTCGGTTAATTGGCAAGACGGGATGCTGATTACGCAGCAGCATCTCCGGGACCAGGAGCGCTATGTTGAGGAACTGGTTCGATGGCACAGTCTACAGGTTGCTGACAACTATGGGTTGGTGCGGAAATCATTCTCCGGTAAACCGGCTCTGAGTCTCAATCTATCGGTCAGAGGGGGGCGGTTGGCGGTCGAAGTTGTTCGTTGCCAGGCGCTGATGCCTGATGGGCATTATGTCGAGATCAATGAATCATCGTACGGCGGAGCACAGGCAGAGGCTCAGGTTTCCGACGGTGTCGTACCGGTCTATATTTCGATTGATGGAGTCGGAAAAAAGCAGGTGGGCGATCCTGATCCCTCTGAGGAGGTTCCCCGCGTACCGTATCTTTGCCACGATTGCGCCGTGCACATCGGTAAGAAACCATCG
>DAOUUR010000343.1 GCA_030668045.1 bacterium | reverse complement strand
TAGAGAGCCTTCGACAATTCAAGGCTGAAAGGAAACGCGATGAAAGCATGGGTAGTCTCATGGGAACCGATGTCGGAAAACAAGGCAGTTAAAGACCCCTTTGTAGCGTTTTTACCGGCCCGGTGGGGCCAACAAAGAGTCTGTAGTGCATTGGAACTCCTCTACGCCAGCGCCACTTTCACCGCGGCGGAATTCATCGGTTTTGCGAAACAATCAAGACCAGGCCTTGCGCCAGCAGAAATGAGCCGAGAGTGGGTCTATTGCGGAGACAATACTTGTATGGTGGCCCGAAAGGTGAAAAACGTCGAGGTCGAGGCTAACTACGAACAAGGAATTGAGAGAATCAGTTGGTCTGAGCCAAAAACCACAGAGCCGTTCCGAAGCAAAGAGCAGGAACGGGATGCCAACAGCTACAACCGCAGGGAAATCATACGGGGTCTATAAAGGAACGTTGCTATTTCGCCGAACAGAAGGACTCGCCTTCGGCGAAGCTGTCTCTTCTTGAAGGACCGATCTCGTAACAACTTTGTAAACTGTAACTTATGGCCTAACGAACAAGGATAGATTGTGTGAGCGAAGCGAACCACGATCTTATCCAGTTGTTGGACGAGCCCGAGGGGCGCCACCTTATATAAAGGAAATATCTTTTCGCCCGTTCCTCAACTGCGGGTCGGTCGGGCGCTCTGAAGACGATAGACGGCGCAGAGCCAGCACGTTTCGGCAGACAAACACAGGGAATCAGGCCTTTCGATGGCCATTTCTGTGCAAATTCCCATTTCTTGGACAGAGGAACATCCGCCACTGGTGATTCCGAAATCGCCCCGGTTGTCTTTTGCGTTTTCCAACTCAGTCAATCACCTCCACAGACCATGATTCACAGGCATCCCACCGGCTGCACCTTTGGATTCAGCCTCACTCTCGTGGCAATGATCGCCATAGTCCCGCCGCAGGCCTTACACAAAATGAGCGGCTTTTTGACTTCACCCTGAAACGGACTTACCCATTGCCGAAAGAGATACTGCAACAACGTGATCAACTTTTTGCAATTGCTGTGGAGAAACCCATAGTCCCGGGTACGACGGAAACCCCTGGGAAGCACGTGTTGGAGCAGCAGCCACAAAAAGTCGGCCCCGGGCAGGGTCCGGGTTTTGACCTTCCCGGTGTTTTCAGTGTAACGAAAGGTCACCTTGCCATTTTCACAACGTAAGATGTCCTTCTCCTGCAACACTCCGCGATAGAGGTATTTTCCGAGATAGGTCAGAGCCTTGTCGCCGCGGCCCACATACTTACAGTCGACGATCCAGTCCTTCGGCAAAGTAGCCCTCACCTTCAGTCCCTGCTCTTTCATTGCCTGAAACCACTTCGCACGGAACACCGTTGCCAAATTCTCATGACAAAAGAGGAACTTCCCCTTCTTTCTTCGCCACAATCGATGCTTTTGACTCAGCGCCCCAGCCGGCACGATGAAATGCACATGGGGGTGAAAGTCCAGTGATCGAGAATTGGTATGAAGCACCGCATGTGCCCCGAGCTTTCCCTTCAATTGAGGGTCATTCAGCCCGAAACTCAAAAGAGTCTGCCAACCGAGCTTCAGCAGCAGATCGTAGCCAATCCGTTGGTTGTGCCACACCAACGAACGAAGCTGAGCCGGCACAGTGAAAGTGGCCATGAAATAGTCGACTGGAAGAAGCTTCTTACGCTGTCGTTCCAACCATTGTTGACCCTCACGGTGCTGACAGTGCGGACAATTCCGATGACCGCAAGAGTGCGGGAAGGCCTTTTGCGACCTGCAATCTCCGCACTGGACCAAAAATACCGGGCTCTCTTCGGTACGACAGATCCTCAAAGCGTACAGTGCTCGTTGATGTCCGGGTAACAGCCGACCTTCATACTTCTTACGAACTTCCACGCCGAAGGCGGTGACCAAGGTGGACAGCAAGATCATCTCGCATCCGTCCAACGAATCGAGAACGACTGAAACATGTGCTGGAGTTGTTTGGCAGCATCAACACGGATTACATTGGTCAACTGCGCATAACCGGCAGTCGTCTTTGGACTGGCATGACCGAGGATTGCCTGAATTTCCCGCAGGTCTACCCCGAGTTCCAGCAAATGAGTGGCGTAACTGTGGCGTAAGGAGTGCACGGTGATCTTCCTGTGGATGCCGCAATCGGAAACGGCGGCCTTCATCGCCGTCTGTACACCGCCGCGGTCCATCGGGCCGACCGCGTTACGAATTCGTTGTGCGCTTCCGATGGCATTAGGAAATAGCAGCCTATTATTTCTGTGGGTCGACCAAAACCGGCGTAACGCATTCAGGGTCACTTCAGGCAAGGGCACATATCGATCGGTGCCGCCTTTCGGATTGCGAATATGCACCCGATTGCGGGTCCCGTCGATATCGCCGACTTCCAACCGCAAACCCTCGCCCAACCGCAGTCCCATGCTGTAAGCCGTCAAGAAGAAGACGCGATAGCGTAGCTTGCGGGTGATATTGATGATTTTAAATGTCTCTTCCCGCGTCAGGATGTCGGGCAGTGCACGGACCTGGGGTGGTTTGACGATCTTCACCCAGTCCCACGGTTTTTTCAGTACATGACGATAGAAGAACTGGATGCCGTTTCGATCCAATTTGACGGTGCTCCATGAGTGCGATTTCACCAGAGAAGCGAAGAAGTCCTTGAGTTCGTGTTCCTTCAGGTTGTCGGGACAGCGGTTAACATATGTCGCCACTCGGCGGACGGCCCGTGAATAGGCCTCAATCGTTTTCGGCCGCATTCCTTGCAGTACAAGGTCCTGCTGCATCTGTTCGTAGAGGGGCTCGAACCGTGCTTGTTCTGTCGGATTCATGCTTGTCATCTCCCTTTTCATTCCGTGAATGTCGCGGATCACCTAAACTTAAGGTGTGAGGGAAATTATGGGGAAATCTGCCGCGTTAGCGGCTCCGTCCAACAATGCGGTTCAGCCTGGAATAGCGAACGAAATTTTTGACACGCGGCACTCGTCACCTTCGGTGTAGTATCGCCCCATGGCCCGCCGCACTCACCACCGTAACGAAGACTTCTTGCCCACAACCCGTGAAGAGATCGAGGCGCGAGGTTGGGACGAGCCGGATGTCGTTTTGGTCTCGGGCGACGCCTACATCGACCACCCATCCTTCGCCGCAGCGATCCTCGGACGATGGCTTGAGAAGAACGGTTTTCGGGTGGCCATCCTTGCTCAGCCGGACTGGCGTTCGGCTCAAGCATGGAAGGCTCTGGGACGCCCGCGTCTGTTCTACGGCATCAGCGCCGGCAACATGGACTCGATGATCAACCACTATACGGCGAACAGGAAGAAGCGAAACGCCGACGCCTACTCATCGGGCGGCGCGATCGATCTGCGGCCGGATCGTGCGACAAACGTCTACGTCCAACGATGCCGCGAGGCATTCAAGGGCGTGCCGGTC
>DAOUUR010000409.1 GCA_030668045.1 bacterium | reverse complement strand
CCAACGGGAGAGTGTCATTTGATGGCAGCAGACTCGCCGGTCATGTCGATCTGGGTGGTCGCTTCATGATCGCCGATATCGAGAATCTGCTGGTCGATTTCCGGTTCGAGGACAAACAACTTTACTTAGACACGCTGTACGGAACAATTCTGGGAAACTGCGCTATCGATGGTTCCGGGCAGATAGATTTTACCAACAAGCCGGAACAGTATCGACTTGATGCCAGTATCAAAAACTTTGACCTCAAGCAGTTGGTCACCCACACCTTCCCCTCCGACCTTACCGGTTCGCTCGCTCTGCGTGGTGAATCGTTTGGCAAGGAGACGATGGTGCTGAACGTACAGACCGAGTTGTACGAATCCTCGTTCGATGAATACCCGATGCATTATGCGATCGGAGACATTATCATCACTACCGACTCGCTGGTATTTGTAGACTCATTTCGCGTTGACTATTTTGAAAACATATTCTTTGTCGATGGTCCTATTGTCTATCGCGATAGTCTCGATCTTGATATCAGGGTTTTCCTCAATCAGCTTGATCGCTACACAGAGAAAGTGTTCATCAACAAACCGGCGGGAAGGGCCTACTCGCGGGCACGTCTGGATGGCAAAACCAACGATCCCGACCTCAGCGGATTATTTATCTCGGACTCGTTGTGGATATACGGCCTGTATTGCGACAGCTTCTATGCGACATTCGATCTGGCACGTTTCCTCACGGGACGGCAGGGCGAGGTGGAGGCGGACTTTTTCTCCGGCAATGCCTGGGAGGTTCCGTATGATACCGGATATTTGCACCTCCAGTTGGACTCAAACATGGTTGCTTTCGATTCGACTTTCCTGACGGGTCGGAATTCATTCCTCAGCGCGTTGGGTGTTCTGGATACGAAGGCATACCCACAGCAGCTTCGTGGAGACTCGCTTACGCTGATTGTATTTGGCCAACCGTTTGCCAATCGTGGCCCGGTTGTTATAGAGATAGACTCAGCAGGGTTCGACTTTTGTGACTTCACTATAGGCAGCAACGGCGCTCAATTGTCGGCCCTGGGGCGAGTTGATTACGACGAGTCCATGGACCTGGCTGTGTCGGTAGTCCACGTTCAAGCCGCACCCTGGATCAACCTCTTCGAGAAGGAATGGACGCTGGATGGTATCGTTTCGTGCGAGGCGATGCTTCGCGGTAATTTCATAAAACCGGAGTTCACCGCCAGCGGGCAGGTTGATTCGCTCGTCTATCGCGGACTGGTGCTGGGCGATCTGGCGACATTGGTCGATTACAATGATCACCTGTTGAAAATTGACAGCCTGCGCATATCCTCGGAAATGGGAGCATACCGGGCCTCGGGATTACTCTATGCCGACTTGGCCTTTACCACCGATTCGATTCAACGTCTGCCGGATCAGCCTATAGACATTCGCATGGAGGCCACCGATACACGGTTTGATCTGGTGACTCTGATGCTTCCCTCGGTAGAGCTATTGGAAGGCGATTTCTCCGCCGATGTCCGACTCTCTGGCACACCGTATGAACCTCATCTGGAGGGTGGAGCATTCATCAGGGAGGCGCGACTTAAGTACTTCGATCTGGAGGAACCAGTCTTTGCCGATTCGGCTGCGGTGTCGATGCAGGACAATCGAATTATCATTGATGATGTTGACATCTTTATCAATGACAGACATGAAAAGTACGCGGAAGCTTCACGGGATCTGGGTCACAATCATCATGCAGGCATCAGTGGCGAGATCGAAGTGAGAGGGATCAACGATCTGTTCTATAATATCGACGTGACGATGCCTGAAGAAGTGTCTTTCACCTATGAACTCGATGATATCAAGGGTGTTGTCAGCGGGCAACTCCGTATTGAAGGTGAGACGCCCCCGTTGGTGTCTGGTGATATCGACGTGGCGAACATGAAATACGAAGTTGATTTCGCCCAAGTTGATGAGGGCTCTCCTGTCATGGCGGCCTTGTCCGGCGAGAATGTCTGGGACCTGAACCTCAACTTTGATATCACCAACAACTATTGGATAAAGAATGAGGATATCGACGCGGAGTTCTCCGGACAAGTGAACCTGATCCGCGAAAACGGCCAGTACCGGTTTATTGGCGAGATGGAGATATTGCGAGGGCGAGGTTTCTTGTTCGACAAGACGTTCCGTCTGGAACCCGGCGGCCTTGTCATTCTTGAAGGTCACGAAGTACTTAACCCACGACTCGACATCGTCGGCTACACGCGCATGACGCTACAGACATCATCGTTGGACGATGAAGAAGACAAGAGCTACGAACAACGTATTGTCGGCGTGCATATCACCGGGACGCTTGAGAATCCGGAGATCAACCCGTCGGAGGATTCGGAGATTCAGAACCGCGAGGAATTGATTGCCTGGCTGGTTGGTGGCTACTATGCCTCCGCCGACGGCACCGCCTCAGGTGGTGTCGAGGGAAGGTTGACCGGACTGGTGTCATCACAGATGTCGCAGATCGGTACGCGTCAGCTTGGAAGAATCGGCGTGGAGACATTCGAGATTGACCCATACTATGAGGGCGCCATCGATTTATCCAAGACTCGCGTCACGCTTGGGAAGTACTGGTTCCAGAATTTCTATACTTTCGGTGGGGCAGCACTGTCAAGCGAGCCAGCGCTCGATATCGGACTGGAATACCGATTGAATAAGAATGTTTTACTGGAGGGTCGTCGTAATGAAGATGATCAATATCGCTTGTTGCTCAAGCTGCACTGGGAGTTCGAATGAACAGGCAAGCCTGTCTTTTGACGATCGGTGTGTTCATGTCTGTGATCGCCTCTAACGGCTGGGCCAGCGACGACCGAGAGCTGCTTCGGTGGGAAAGAAGCAAGCCGATCATCGATTCAATTGTTGTTGAGGGCTG
>DAOUUR010000401.1 GCA_030668045.1 bacterium | reverse complement strand
TTGATTGGCCCTGTTTGGCCAGAATTATTAGTAAGGAGGATTAGCTATGAGAACTGCAAAACCTTTTATCTTTTTGCTGTTCATTTCTTTGGTCTTGGCTGTATTTGCCTCAGCGCCAGTGTTTTCCGGGGAAAACCCCTGGGACGCTGACGAAAGTAATCCCGACGAGTTTGGTGACACTGTTATCGGCAGCGATGACGGTTATTTGCGCGATGTGTTCGCATCAGATTTGGGCGATGATAAGAATTGGGTTGATGATCTTGCCATGAGCCTTTCTTTGCGCCTGACATTCTGGATGTTGGATGTAGCACAGGAGCGTCACAATGTGAGCAATGCCCAAATAGTGAAGGTTGGTCTATCGGTTGACCGAATAATCGTCGACTAGGTACGAACCGTAACCGCTTCCACAAAGTTCAGAAACCACCAAAGAGAAAGAACTATGCCCTATACCTCACCAAAGGTAAGTTTTGATCGCCGCCTGCTTGCTATTGAGGAGCAATTTCGACAGAGAAGGTATCAGACCGCCATATCTGATCTTTCCGAGTTGTCCGAAAGCGAGTTTGGATCGTGTGGCCATGACAGTGGTCTCTATCATTCCCTCAGATCGGAAGCGTCGTTTTTCCAGACCAATTATCGCCAGGCTCTGGAACTCGGACTGAAAGCTGCTCGCTGTCTCGCTGACTTGCCGTTAAACCGGCAATACGGTCGTGTCCAGTGGGTGCTATCCAAGGCGTATTCGGCGATGGGAGACCTGAGGAATGCCGATATTAGAGCGCGAGATGCTCTGGCTGCATTCCGGCGCGCTTCTGATTCTCACGGCCAGATAGACGCTCTCAACGAGTTGGCTCGTATCGCCTTCATTAGAAACGACTACAAGGATGCGGTCGCTTTTCTTGAAGAAGCGTTACCGATGGTCGGCAAGGATGAGCGTAAGCGGACTCAGTTGATAGGCAATATGGGCCGTATTCGGATTCAGACCGGGGAGTGGGCGATCTCGGAGCAGGAGCTGGGCGAGGCGATTGAAAAGGCTGCCGCTCAGGGTGAGGAAATGTCTCTGGTGGCGAATTATCTATCGCTCGGCAAGCTGCATATCCGTCGTCGTCAGTTTACACTGGCGGGACATCGACTCGATGATGCCCTTGAGATAATTAGTCGTCTGAGCCTGAAGAGAGACAAAATTATTTATCTGGAGTTCGCTGGCGATCTGGCGTTCCAGAAGGGCGATGCCTTCAAGGCAAAATCTCATTTCAGCGATGCTTATCAACGCGGGATGGCGCTGGCCCCGGACTCAGCGCTGGTTTCTCAGTCGGGTCGTCGGTTAGCCGAGGCGGAGTTGGTGCTGGACAATATTGACGATGCGATGAAGTACGGTCAGAAGGCGCTCGAAGTGGCTTTGATGCTCGGAGAAAAGGGCGAAATTGGTCTGGCCAAGCGGGTGATAGCTCTGGTCTTTGCAGCCAGGGGCGACTTTGTTGAAGCTCTGGATGCGATTCGTGATGCTGTGGATATACTTCGTGACGAAGGTGACCCATACCATATTGCTCGTGCTCTGATGGCTATGGCTGAGATTAAGGCTCTTGAACGGTCCGAGAGGTCGGAGAAAATTTTGCTTCTGTACGATGAAGCGTATCGGATTTTCAAGAAGCTGAAACTCGACTACTGGATGGCAGAGACTGAGTATCAGGCGGGCGTTCTGGCGTGTCAGCACGGGAATCTATCGCGTGGTTTCAAACGACTCAATCGCGCCGAAAAAGTGTTTGCTGGTCTCAACGACAAAGTTAAAGTGCGGGCAGTCAATAAATTTCTCAAGTCTCTCTCCGAACAGGCCGTCGCTTTGTCGGTATCTTCTGAGAACGAGTTTAAGGCTTTTGGTAATCTGATCACACCGGCAGAATACTCTGACATCAAGTCGAATAGTGCTGAGGAAATCCTGCATGTCCTTTTGAGACGTACCGGAGCTGATCGGGCAATTATCTACTCTCCCGAATTCGAGGACCTTCCGGTTGTATCGTCTGTCTCGTTAACGTCTCAGCAGGTTCGCCGGTTTGCCGATGGGTTTGGCCAGCTTATTGGTGAGGAAGTATCAAAGAAAAAGCCGACTCTCATTCTGGATTGTCGGCGTGATCCATATATAAACGAGTTGTTTGCCGATTCTCCTGATGTGGTTGCCAGTGTTATGGTGGTCCCGATTCGCATGAGTGATGAGACTACCAGCTACCTGTATGCAGAGAAACTTTCCAAGGACAACTCGCTGAATCCGTTTAGTCAGGTGGAATTGAATTTCGCGGTTGGTTTTTCCGATCTGGTGGCCTTCAAGTGGGCCGAGGTCCAGAAGAACCGACTGCTGGAGGACAACCTTCGCCTCAAGAGGGAGCTACAGGAGAGTGCGGCTTTCCCGAACATGATCACACGCGACGATGCGATGTTGGATGTTCTGGCGCAGGTACGTCAGGTTGTCAACTCCAGCATCTCGCTGTCGATTGAGGGTGAGACCGGCACTGGCAAAGATCTGCTGGCCAGGGCGATTCATTACAATTCTGACCGTCGCGACAAACGTTTTATCTCGGTCAACTGCGCGGCGTTACCGGAGTCGCTTCTGGAATCAGAACTCTTTGGTTACAAGCGAGGCGCATTCACCGGCGCCGACCGTGATAAGGTAGGGTTGTTTGAGGAGGCTGACGGCGGCACTTTCTTCCTTGATGAAATCGCCGATATGCCTCTGAGTATTCAGGCTAAAATTCTCCGTGTTCTGGAAAACAAGGAGATCGTACGGCTCGGAGATACTGTCTCCACAATTGTTGATGTGCGAATTGTTTCCGCCACAAATAAAGACCTTAAAGAAGCCATGAACGAGGGACAGTTCCGTCAGGACCTCTACTATCGTCTTACGGCGCTGACATTCAGACTGCCGGCGCTACGTGAGCGGCGCAGTGACATTCCACTCTTGGTT
>DAOUUR010000018.1 GCA_030668045.1 bacterium | reverse complement strand
TGTTGGCAGAGTCGATCAGCTCGGTCATAGGCGTAGTCGATCCCCCCGGATTCGGTAACATACCGGTGCAGGCGCTGAAACGTCTCCAGATCCCTGTCAGGCTGATCAAAGCACCCGAGGATTTCCTTGCGCGCGGCCTTTCCAACATTCTTCAGCGTGAAGATGAGCGGCAAAGTCACTCTACCGGTTAGGACATCGTTACCCGGTTCCTTGCCGGTAACCTCTGCGTCGCCAACAAAATCAAGCAAATCATCGGCAATCTGGAAGGCTGTCCCTATTTTCTCGCCAAACATGGCAAACCGTTGTCGTTCACCGATTGGTCTCTTCAGGAGGATCGGTCCGGTCTCACAGGAAACGGCAAAGAGCGAGGCGGTCTTATCGGCAATTATTGAGAGATACTCATCTTCGGACACATCGTAGTTGCCGGTTTCTTCAATCTGCCGGAGCTCCCCAATGGAAACCCTTTCGGTCGCTTCGGAAATCGCCTGCATCAGTTGAAGGGACTCGGTCGTCACCATGATCCGGAAGGCCTTGGCAAAAAGATAGTCACCCATCAGAACCGAAATCAGATTGGTCCACTGTGCATTGACCGTATCCTGGCCGCGTCGCATCTCCGATTCATCGACCACATCATCATGCAAAAGAGTGGCGGTGTGGATTAATTCAATAGCCAGCGATGCTGACACCGTGTGCTCGGTAAAATTGTCGGCGGCACGGGATGAGAGGAAGAGGAAGGCCGGTCTAATTCGTTTACCACGCGCCTTGAGGAGGTGACGCGCAATCGACGCAATCAGCGGCGAGTCACCTTTGACAACATCGTTTAAGTTGCGACTGAAGTCGTCCAGGTCCGCCTGTACCGGGCTGGTATATTCAAGCATTTTGTTGGTATCAAGCATGATCGGACAGCTTTCTTTCTCCTTCAGATGGACCAAAATTATAGGCCGTTATGCACGCCTTGTCAAACGATTTGTCTCAGACGCCACCGACTCAGCCAAAATAGCAAACTGAAACAGTTTTCAAATCAGTCATGACCGGAAATCAACCGACCGACCGCTTCCCGATAGAAGGGATTATCGAGATAGCCTAAATCATTATGCCCACCGGTGAGCGGCACAAACTGCTTCGGCTCAGGAGCGTTCTCAAAAAGAGCCTTCCCCATCCGGAAAGGAATCATGTCGTCATCAGGTGAATGCGTCACCAAAACCGGACACTGAATGCCCCTAATTCCCGAGATCGAATCGAACTGATATCGCGCCAGCCATGACACCGGCAAAAACGGATAGACCAGTCGGCCCATATCTGGAATCGAAGTGAACGATGACTCGACTATCAATCCTCCACACTTGAAACGACTCGCCAGATTTATGGCAACCGCGCCGCCAAGAGATCGACCGAACAGAATGATATCGGCAGGCAGGACACCTTTGCTTTCGGTCAACCACCGATACGCCGCCTCAGCATCGGCATACATACCGTCCTCAGATGGTGAACCGTCGGATCGGCCATAGCCCCGGTAATCGATAATCAGCAGATCAGCCTTCATCTCGGCCAGAAAGCTGATCGTTTCCAGACGATGCGATATGTTACCACCGTTGCCATGGAAAAAGAGAATCGTCTTGCTTGAACCGCTTGCGCCGGAATCGGGAACCGCAGGGACAAACCAGCCGTGAATATTCTCAGCGTCGGTCACCTCAATAGAGACATCCTCAAACAGCAGGCCGATCTCAGCAGGCGTCACCACCAGCTCGCTGACCGGGTAGAAGATCATCCGGTCCTGACTAAAATAGACCAGCGCTAACACCAATCCGATTATGATAACGACACTTGCCAGCAACCAGAGCAACATTCGGAGAACCTTCATCTCAAGAACTGAGTACGATGAGCATCACCGTACCGGTTATTCCCATTCAATCGTAGCCGGTGGTTTCGATGAAATATCATAGACAACGCGGTTTATTCCCGTGACCTGACGGATAATACGATTTGATATGTGGCCGAGAATCTCCGGGTCAATCTTGGCCCAGTCGGCGGTCATACCGTCAACGGACGTAACCGCCCGCAACGCCACCACGTGTTCGTACGTGCGTTCATCACCCATAACCCCGACCGCCTTGATCGGCAACAGCACCGAGAACGCTTGCCAGATGTCATCGTAGATATTGTTGGCAAAGAGTTCATCGATAAAGATAGCGTCCACCTCTCGCAGGAGGTCGCAGCGTTCTTCAGTGATATCGCCTAAAATTCTAACCGCCAACCCGGGACCGGGGAAAGGATGCCTCCCAATAAATTTCTCCGGGATACCAAGCTTACGGCCAAGCTCTCGGACCTCATCCTTGAACAGTTCCCGCAACGGTTCGACCAGCTTCAGTTTCATGCGGTCTTTCAACCCGCCGACATTGTGGTGCGACTTGATCGTCGCCGATGGCCCCTTAAACGAGACCGACTCAATAACGTCCGGGTAGAGCGTCCCCTGGGCGAGGTAATTAATCTGCCCAATCTTCTCGGCCTCCTCTTCAAAGATATCTATGAAAGCATTACCGATAATCTTTCGCTTTTTCTCCGGATCGGAGACACCGGCCAGCCTCTCAAGGAAGAGCGAAGAGGCGTCCACCGCTTTGAGGTTAATCCCTAACGTACCGAGCATGCGAGTGACATCTTCAAATTCGTTCTTACGCAGGAGTCCGTTATTGACAAAGACACCATGTAGTTTCGATCCAATCGCCTTAGACAGGAGCATAGCGGCGACGGTAGAATCAACTCCGCCGGAGATGCCGAGGATAACTTCGCTATCGCCTACCTGAGCACGAATCTGCGCCACCGAACTTTCGATAAAAGCCTCGGTAGTCCAGTCACCTTTGAGGTCACATACATCAAAGAGGAAATTGGAGAGGATATTCTTGCCCTCGTCGGTGTGGTGGACTTCGGGATGAAACTGGACGCCATAGATGCGGCGTTTTTCATCGGCCACCGCGGCAGCTTTGAGAGTATCGGTTGACCCAATCACTCTGAAACCATCGGGCAATTTATCCACCGAGTCACCGTGAGACATCCACACCTGACTGCGGCGCGGAATACCGGAGAAAAGACGGTTCTCGCCGTCAAACTCAAGGTATGCCCGACCATACTCCCTTGTCTCGGCCCGGACCAACTCACCGGAGAACGCTTTGGCCAGCAGATGCATACCGTAGCATATGCCGAGAATCGGCAGGCCGCTGTCGACTATGTCGGGCGGCATCGGGGGGGAATCTTCATCCATAACCGAAGCCGGGCCGCCCGAGAGAATGTAGCCACGGATGTTGTGGTCGGCGTATGTCTGCAGATCGGCATGGCAGGGCACAATTTCACAATATACCTTCGCTTCGCGAACACGACGCGCGATCAGTTGCGTGTATTGCCCACCGAAATCGATGATGAGAATCATTTCAGAATGCTGCGACAAGCTCAATCTCCTTTTCGTTGTTTTCCTGCCACGACCGTATCGTGGGCGAAGGCTGCTTTTGTCTCGGGGTAGTCCTGGATATGATGCAGACCCCGCGATTCTTTTCGTTGCAACGCCGACTCAATAATAAGTCGAGCGGTGGTGGCCATGTTGCGAAGCTCCAGAATATTGTAGTTTGCAGGTGTCGCCAAGAAGTACTGCTCCACATCGTCGCATATCTGAGTAACCTTCTCAAGCGCCAGAGAGAGGTGATCTTTGGTACGCACAATTCCCGCAAAGTCGGACATGATCCGATTCAACTGGCGGCGATTATGAGCGATCAATAGTCTTTTCTGCGGACGTCTGAGTGACGAGTACAGGGCGTTGTCAATCGGCACCTGAGACGGAAATTCGGTGTTGTCGAAGTACTCCGATGATGCCCCGGCGGCAAGCTTGGCCATGACAACCGCTTCCAATAACGAATTTGAAGCCAGCCGGTTGGCGCCGTGCATCCCGGTATGGGCTACTTCACCAGCCGCAAAGAGTCCGCGTAGTTCGGTCGTGCCGTCAACCGATGCAACAATACCGCCGCAGGCATAATGAGCACCGGGGACTACCGGTACCGGTCGCTTGGTAATGTCGAATCCACGACGAAGACATTCGCGGTAGATATTGGGAAATCGTTTCCGAACAAATTCTGGATCGCCGTCACTAATATCGAGAAAAACAAATTCCTCGCCGCTTGCCTTTAGTTCACGGTCGATTTCATATGCTATAACATCGCGTGGGGCGAGGTCTTTTAGTTCGTGAACGCCGTCCATGAGGTAACGGCCATCAACTGTTTTCAAGCGACCACCTTCTCCCCGCACCGCCTCCGAAATCAAGAACGGCCAGCGACCGGGGCTGTAAAGCGTGGTAGGGTGAAACTGAATGAACTCCAGATTGGCCACCGCAACGCCTGCTCGCCAGGCAACAGCGACACCGTCGCCGGTAGCAATGGTCGGGTTGGTATTAAACTGGTATATCTGCCCCAGTCCGCCGGTAGCAAGCATCGTAACGGGTGCGTAGAACGTACCGATAGTTCTCTCGCGCTCACTAAAGATAAACACCCCGCCGCAGACTTCAAGTCCACTGTCGTCGGGGTAGGTGATAAGATCGATCACCGCATGGTTACGGTAAATTTCAATATTTGAATGCGAGCGACAAGCTTCAAGCAGGGCTCGTTCAATTTCGCGCCCGGTCAGATCCGCAGCATGGACAACCCGATTCTCTGAGTGGCCACCTTCGCGTCCAAGTTGAAAGTGACCGTTCTCCTTGGTGAACCTGACACCAAAATCAATCAGCTCCCGGATAACAACCGGACCACCCTGCACAACCTTCTCGACAATTTCCCGATTACACAATCCACCACCGACAGCAATGGTGTCCTCGATATGCTTATCAAAAGAGTCGGCCCCTGAAAGAACTGCAGCAATTCCACCCTGAGCGCGATTGGTGCTGGTGTCGGTCTCGGCTTTTTTGGTAACAATCGCAATCCGAGCCTCCGGTTGTCTGAGTAGAACCTGAAGAACATAGAACAGCCCGGCAATGCCGCTGCCTGCTACAATAAAGTCAAAGCGCTTTTCCATCAGATAACTATCCTCGCTGGTCGAGAAGGTTTTTGATGAATTTCACCAACTTCTCTTCGCCCTGATCAAGATCAATTGATTGAACAAGGTAATATATTTCACGGCCAAAATCAAAGTCGCCGATCTTGACCCAGTCTTTGGCGGTAGTAATAATCAGATCGGAATCGAAACGGTCGGCCTGATCTTTCAGTTGCTGCAATTGTAACCGGTCGTACTTCTGGTGGTCGCTCAGCTCGACAGCACAATCAAGGTCAGCACATATTGCCGAGACCTGCTTCTCAAAAGGCCGGAAATTGCCAATCCCGGCAAAGAGAAAAACAGAGCGATCCACCAGGTACTTGACCGGTCGCCGTTCGTTGTGCCCAACCAATTCCTCAAAACCGAACCGGGCGTGATAAATAGGAGCTTCGGAATTGTATCGACGCAGCCAACCATCAAGCTTGCTGATATCTCTGGCAAAATCTGATCGGGTGACGATAATGACCCCGGCATCGGCAAGCGCACTGAACGATTCACGAAGAACACCACACGGAAAAATGCGAAGCTGCCGCTCTTCGACAGCCGCATCGAATGTCACAATGTCAAGATCACGGTGCAGGTAGCGGTGCTGAAAGCCATCATCAACAATAATCAGATCGACTTCGCCTGACTCATCCAGCGCCCGGGCCGCGACCGATTTGGAGTGGTCAACCGCGAACAGAACAGACGGCAGAAGATCGGCCAGCAGGCAGACTTCATCACCAACAGCCTCGGCAGTCATCTTCTGAATCTCATAACCTCTGGCCAGAACGGAACTGGTTGCACCGCGCCCGTAGCCTGAGGATGCTATCCCGACTCTCAATTTTTCCTTTTCAAGAAAATCTGCGAGGAGACCAGCAATTGGTGTCTTGCCGCTACCACCGACCGAAATATTTCCGACTGAGATAACCGGAGAGCTCACTCGCACCCGTTCCTGCGTTTGCCGAGAACGATTCAACTTGACGACCAGTCGATAGATCAGCGACAGTGGCCACAACACAAGAAACGCCAGAGCCAACAACGACCCTTTGGGGCGATTTAATATCTTTTTCCAGATTCTCTCAGGCATCGGAAATCCTCGCCAGAATGTAGTCCGCCGCAACCGTGGTTGGAGTGGTGACACCGACGTTGTCGGTCTTGACATTGTGGGTCAGTTCACCCACCCACACAGCTTCGATGGCCGTTTCCAAATCTTCGACCGATTTGACCTGCCGCCCGAAGTTACCGGAAATAATGTAGTCAGCAGCTTCCGTTACGTTGTACGTCGAATAGCCAAACAAGACCGGCGTCCCGTTCCAGACCGGTTCAAGCAGGTTGTGCCCACCGATATCAACCAACGTGCCACCAACAAAAGCAAGATCGGCGGCCAAATAAAGATCACCGAGCAACCCCATTCGATCAACCAGAATCACGCCCTGCGGATCAGACTCGCCGAAGATGGAACAGTCGATTTTCTTTTCGGTAAGCATCGTCTTGATCTCGGAAAGACGTTCCAAGTGTCGCGGAGCAATTACCATCACCAGATTCTTTATCTTTTGTGAGAGGTGCGCGTAGATTGATGCCAGCGCTGTTTCTTCGCCGGGCCGAGTTGAACCGGCCACCACCACAAACGAATCCGGTTTCACACCAAGTTCTTCGCGGATGGCACCAACCAACTTCGGCGTCTTGCTCCTGACGGGCGCATCGAATTTCATGTCGCCCACAACCGTGCCGATAGATTTCTTATCCACGGATAGAAACTGTTCGTACCGACCGGCGTCCTGCTCGGTTTTGAAGAAAAATCGATCGTAGCAATTCAGCAGCTTTCGCATCGTCAAACGGATGAAATGATACTTACCCATCGCTTTCTCTGACATGCGACCATTGATAAGCACCATTGGAATATCTCGTCGACAGGCCGCCAACACCAAGTTGGGCCAGATTTCAGTTTCGGCGAATCCTATCAACGACGGATTGATTCTCTTGAGCGTCTTGCTGACTGCGGGGAGGACATCCAGCGGAAAGTACGTAATAGTGGTACGCTCGTTCATCGTTGCCAGAGCAGTGCGGTATCCGGCTCGCGTCATAGCAGTAACATGTATCGAAACTTCCGGCCGCTTGCTATAGAGACAGGCCACCAGATAGCTGATTACTCGAATCTCCCCCACCGAGGCGGCGTGCAGCCAGATGTCAGTGCGATCATGCAGCGCAATCAGACCGAGACGACCCTGCCACAAGGCATCGCCGCGCCATGCCCGCCATCGTCCATAAGGAAAGACGATTGCGTAGATCACGAGTGTCGCTATCCGGTAGAGTAATATCATAGATACCTGCCGATCAATTCGGCGGCGCGCACCGAGGCGCCCTCTCCCCCCAGCAGACCGGGAACAGTATTCAGCTTTGTCCGAACTTTTTCATAGAGGGATTGATCCTGCCAATACTTCTCCAGTTCATCAACGATCCGCTCAGGTGAGGCCTCGTTCTGTATCAACTCTGGAACGATCAACTCGCCGGCAACCAAATTCACCAGCCCGATCATCTCTAACTTAACCAACCATCGTGCGATTTGATAGGTAAGAAAACCGGTCTTGTAGATGACCACCATCGGTCGACCAATGATACCGGCCTCCAGTGTCGCCGTACCCGATGCCGCCAGAACCAGCGAGCTTTGGTGAATGATCTCCCGCGCGTTGTCATATTCGATAACAACGCCGTTGCTATCCGACTTCCCCATAATCTTATCATATATTGATTTGTCACCAATGCTGCTGAGCCCTGCCACAACCGCACGCGTCCCGTGTTGCCGATTAAACAACTCGGCGGCGACCAGCATGGTCGGCAACATCCGTTCAATCTCCTGCGGCCTTGAACCGGGCAACAACGCAAGATGTCCCTCGACCGGTGGTTGCGACGCCACCATCTCTTTGGGAATATCCTCAAGCAGGTAGTGCCCAACAAAACGAGCGGGCAAACCGTGCTTTTCAAAGTATGGCGTCTCGAACGGCAGGATCGATAGCATCAGATCAACAAGCCGCTTGATCTTCTCGATCCGTTTGCCGCCCCACGCCCAGACTTGTGGTGAAATATAGTAGACAATCGGAATACCGAGCTGCTTGATTCTTTCAGCCAGACGAAGATTGAAGCCAGGGTAATCGACAAGAACAACACAGGCCGGTCGGCGGTCACGTATCTCTCTTACTGTGCGATTCAATAGTTTTTGGAAAAATCGAAACCGACGAGCCACTTCCCAGAAGCCAAGAACCGCCAGCTCTCGGCCATCGACAAATTGTTCCTGCCCCATCTTTTTGAGTCGTGGTCCTCCCAGACCAAAACACTGAAGGTTGGGATGTCTGTCGTTGAGCGCATCAAGAAGCCGGGCGGCGGCGTTGTCGCCCGAGGGATCACCTGCAGAGAGAAAAATCGACTTACTGACCATTTAGGCCTGCTTGGTCTCCGACATCTGGGAAATTGATTCACGGCCGATCCGGTCAACTTCGGTAGCTACGCGCAGCGCGTCGATACCTTCTTCGACCGTGACTGCAACCGGACCGTCGTTGATGATCGCATTGAGAAAAGATTCCAGTTCCATCCCGAGCATGTCACCATCGGTCTTACCGACTTTCTTGTAAACAATATCTCGTCCCGACTTACCCAGCGGCAGACGCATTCCTTCGTCTTTATCGTCGGTAGCCAGCCGGTAGATATCAGCCTGTTTCTTAGCCAAGTCCAGAGAGAAATATCCCGAACGTTGAAAGATGCGCAGCTTGCGCATCACACTTAGCGATATCCGCGAGGCCGTCAGGTTAGCCACCGCGCCATTGGCGAACGTCAACCGCGCGTTGGCTATATCGGCTCGGTCGGAGATAACGGCCACCGCCGATGCCTGTATGTCTGTAACCTCCGCACCAACCAACTTCAGAACAAGATCAATATCGTGAATCATCAGATCGTGCACAACGGCAACATCGGTTCCGCGCGGATCGAATGCCGCCAGCCGATGCGCTTCGATAAACGTCGGTCGAATCTCATAGTCATCAAGCGCTCTCACCGCCGGGTTGAATCTTTCGATCTGGCCGACGGTCACTTTTACCGAAGAGGCGGCAGCTTTGTCTTTTAGCTGCGATGCTTCATCAAGAGTTGCGGTAACCGGTTTTTCAATCAGGCAGTGAATACCGCGCTGGATCAACATCGACGCTACTTCAAAATGTGCCGAGGTGGGAACTACTATTGAAACAGCTTCGGCCTGACCAACAAGCTGGTCGAGAGATTCAAATGATGTTGTCTTGTATTCGGTCGCAAAGGTCGCGGCCTTCTCCCGGTCGATGTCATACAGTCCAACCAGTTCAGAGTTGCCAAGTTGCGAGAGCCATCGCAGATGATGCCGCCCCAATCCGCCGACACCAATCACCGCCGTCTTAATCTTGTTCATTTGCTTGTTATCCGTTCTCCCTGAAAAGACAAATTCGTCAGGTTTTGCATGCCAAGATAACGACCGGCGCTGCCATAAAAAAGGAGATTCTTCAGACGGCCTGAGATTCAGAGTCGGGGCGAAAAACAATCAGCCGCAGAAGGTACATTTTCAGTCCGGTCGCGATCACAAAGAACGCCCATCCCCAGACCGGAAATGATATCAACCGTAACCTCTCAATAGAGGTGGCGAAATTCGACGGTATCAGGGGAAGTGCTCCTACTCCGGCCTTGACTGATCCCGCCTTGGCCACCATCCCGCTATAGACCTGAGCCTCAAACCAGAAACCGGACAGGTCAAACCAGAGCAGCGCCCCAAATGAGGCCAGTGTGAGGGCGCGGGCAAAACGATCTGCGCCGCTGAGTAGCACCGGGGCAAGCAGTACGCCGAGCATCGGCCAGGCCGCAAAAAGATTGTACCCTCCGGTACCGGTACCGGTCAGGCAGAGTCGTTCGATCAGGTGAACGCCGAGCGCAATTTTGGCCAACGCCATGACAACTATGGCTGCTACGACAACGTTTCGCGCCTCCTCCAAAGTCGAACGTCTGAAATTGCCAACAAATCGTACCAGCCAGAGCAGACCGAACGGCACGAAAGCCGCGTATTGCCAGAAAGGACGGTGGACATAGCTCCAGCTTCCCGACCAGAAGAACGTCGCTCCAAAAGCGGCAATCGATCTGAGAAGTCGGCTGAAAAACTCCCCAGTGGAGACTTGATCGATCCAATGCACGGCAACACTCTGCGACAAAATTGACTCAGCGCCGCCGAAAAGGACACCGTAACGACCGAAATAAATCAAGTACCACCATCCGGCTATGGCCAACGGCACAACAATCAGAGTCGCCATTCGGACACCGATGACACCTGGCCGCTGTCGGTTTTTCCATCCGTACCAGAGCAAACAAATCATCGCGCCAGCCCAGACCGGCAGGAAGAATTGCTTGGTGATCAGACCGAGTCCGATAAAAATTGACAGACCTATCAGATCGAACCGTCGCGTCTTGATGCGACCGACGGCCAGAAGAAAGTAGAATGTTCCGGCAAACAGAAACGTCACCAGCGACCCGTTGCCCATCCGTGCCAAACCGTAATAGAACGACGGCACAAAAAGAACTACCGCTCCCGCCAACAGCACCAGCGTTCTTGCGCGACCAATTGGGAAGAGCCGCAGCATCAATACCCAGAACAGCAGCGAACAACAAACCAGCACGATTGAAACAAGCCTGAGACCAAAGACGCGGGCAGCCGGGGTTGAATCGGCCAGCAGTCGGTACGGGGTCACCATCAGCAGATAGTATAACGGTGGATGCTGCCCCTGCCAGTTGGGGTCTTCATCCGGCTCGTACTGAACCGAGCGTGGTAGATTCCAGAATTTATCCGAGGCCGCGGCCCGAACGGTGTCCGGGATTGCGTTGAAAAATCGGTGGTAGGTCATGCGACCCGAGGCATCGAACGGAGGACGACCGCTGTACCGTCCGGGCAGACCGTCGCAGTCGGACCGGACCGAAGCATCAAGAGGCGTGAACCGGAGGTCGGGCACATCGCCTCGGTCGGACAGGTACGAGATATACGAATAATGAGCGGTCTCGTCGAAACCCTCAAACGGTGGCATTATCAAAGATTGAGCGAGAAGCAGGCAGACAAACGTTGCTGCAACACACCAGACGATCTTCTTCTCATGGGAGGGTGTAAACGATACTGTTGAGTCCGGTTGGCGCACGAACGGGAAACTCCTCCGGCCAGGCGACCGATCAAAGCATCAGTTACTTGACCAGACCGCGCTCTGATTTTTCGATAAACTCCAGAACATCCCGAACCTCGGAAGTGATCTCAAGTTCGTCATTGATACGCGTGACTGCCTGGGTTGTGTTCAGCTTGCTGAAAAAGAGCAACTTGAATGTTTTTTCAAGCGCCTTGATCGCATCGGGCTGGAAACCACGACGCTTCAGTCCAATAGCGTTCAACCCGATTATCTTCAACGGATAACCACCGGCCAGCGAGTACGGACAAATATCCTGCTGAACACGGAAGCCTCCGCCGATCATCGAATGTTTACCGATCTTTACAAACTGATGCACCGGAAGCATTCCGCCGAGGATCGCGTAGTCGCCAATTTCAATATGGCCGGCCAGATTTACCGAGTTGGCCATGATGACATGATTGCCGATAAGACAGTCGTGCGCCGCATGGGCGTAGGCCATCACGAGGCAGTCGGTGCCGATCACCGTCTTGAAATGATAATCGGTACCTCGATTGATAGTAGCGTACTCGCGCACCACCGTGTTGTCGCCAATCTCGGCGGTTGTTTTCTCGCCGCCGAATTTCAAATCCTGCGGAACTGTTCCGATAACTGCACCGTGATGAACGATGACATTCTTACCCAAACGGGCACCGGCCGCCAGCAGAACAGTTGAGGCTACCCTGGAACCGCAGTCGATTGTAACATCGTCTTCGATTATGCTGTACGGCCCAACTTCAACATCGTCGGCCAACTCAGCTCCGGGCGATACTATCGCTGTGGCATGGATTTTACTCATCGATCTATCACCATTGCCATGAAGTCAGCCTCGGCCACAACCTCACCACCGACAAAAGTCTTACCACTCATTTTGCAGGTGTTGCGACGGAAAACTTTCATCTCAAGTTCGAAACGCAGCTGATCACCCGGAGTAACCGGACGTCGGAACTTGGCGTTGTCGATCGACATAAAAAAGACCAGCTTGGTTTCGGGGTGCTCAATCGCCTGTAGGAGCAAAACACCTCCGGTCTGGGCCATTGCCTCAAGCATCAGCACTCCCGGCATTATAGGACGACCGGGGAAATGTCCCTGGAAGAACGGTTCGTTGAACGTAACATTTTTCATTGCCACCACCCGCTTGCCAACTTCCAGATCGAGAACGCGATCAATCAGCAGGAACGGATAACGGTGCGGCATGATTCTTTTGATAGCTTCGATATCCAGCAGAGCCTTGTCCGACTGGCTGGAAAACTTACCGGCAATTTTCTTTTTGTGATACAAACCTCTCATCTTGCGGGCAAGCTCCACGTTGGCCTTGTGTCCGGATCGCGCGGCCAGAACATGACCTTTAAACGGCACGCCGATCAGCAACAAATCGCCCAGCAGATCAAGTGTCTTGTGCCGAACCGGTTCATTGGGGAAACGAAGCGGGATATCGTTGATAATGCCCGTTTTGCCGACAAACGCTTTTTCTTTCAGGTTGAGCGCTTTCTGAATACGGTCAACTTCAATCTGCCCCAGATCGGAATCATAGATAACAATCGCGCTATCCAGACCGCCGCCTTTTATCAGTCCATCTGCCTTCAACTGCTCAACTTCAGAAAGGAAACAGAACGTCCGAGCCGGGGCAAACTCCTCGACAAACTCTTTCTCCAAATCGACCAGCGTTGTGTATTGAGTGCCCAGCGCCGGACTCTTGTAATCGATCATGAACGTGATACGGAGATCATCGGAGGGTGCCACGACCAGATCGACCCCGCGTTCCGGCTCACCGTACGACATGGGGGTGTCGATCTCCAGATAGACTTTGTCCTCATCCTGGTTCTCGATCCCGGCTTCCAGCAACTTGTCAACATACGGTCTGGCCGAACCATCGCAGACCGGCGGCTCGTTGCCATCAAGCTCGACCACCACATTGTCAATCTGCAACCCGGCAAAAGCGGCCAGCACGTGCTCGACTGTATAAACTTTGGCCTCTCCATCCTGAAGAGTGGTGCCACGGGAGATATCGACGACATGGTCGATATCGGCGATTACGCTCGGTTTCCCCGGTAAATCGGCGCGCGCAAAGCGAATCCCCGTATTGGGAGCCGACGGCTTGAAAGTCATGGTACACTGGTTACCCGTATGCAGGCCGATGCCCGACATGGCGATCTCGCGCTTTATGGTACGTTGCTTATCAAACATAATCCTCAGTCTGGTTGTGTTATGGCCGGATTATACAAGGTAGGGACGGCCGCCTCAAGCGATTTTTCGGGTTGGGAACGCGGGGGGCAATGCTCCTTTTAGCGGGGTATGGGAGGACGGGTATGTCAACGGGTAGGGCAGAACCCTTTAGCGGTTCTGCTTTCTTGGTATTTTTGGTCACCGCAGAACCTCACCCCAGCGAGCCGACGGCACTTCGGGTTCTGCGCTACTGCTTTCAAGTTTCGTCTTCTCATACATCTCCCCAGCGCCTCCATTGATAAATTATGTCATCGGAGGTCCGGCCGCAAGGGAAATGGTGCGTGTGGCCTCCGTGAATTCGTTTGTCAGGTTGCAAGCAACCATGACCTACTCCACTGCTCTTGTCCGTCATTGCGAGGAGTCCGCCGAAGGTGGACGACGCGGCAATCTTTATCAAATGAGATTACTTCGGCCGCCGCGGTCGAAGATGCGCTGTGGCGTGCGTGCGGGCGGGCGGACTCGCAATGACGAAGTTGGCAGGGCATAACCCCTAAATATCCTTAAGCGCTTTTACCTGACGGAGCTTGCGGAAAAGGGCGACATATTCTTTAACCATCACCTCCTCGGCCTGCGA
>DAOUUR010000214.1 GCA_030668045.1 bacterium | reverse complement strand
CTCTCTCCCTCAGCTCCAACTAAATGGACCTCAATCCGCGAAGGTCCCAACACAGGTGTATTATCTGCCAGCGAAGTGAGCACAACAATCGACGATGGCACCAATCCAAAATTCGGCCGTGGCGTAAATATGCTAAACTTTGGCGCTTAGAGAATAGAACCTATATCGGCTGCTAACATTTGATCGTCGATCGTTCCAAACTAAGGGACCGATTGCTCAATCTAAAGTAAGCTGCGGGAGCGCACCATAGGTATCCGGGACAAGCCTACTGCACCAGCCTCGCCTTGGCAGAACGCGGCTTTGCCGAACAGCTGATCGGCTCCATCCGGCGCGAGTGTGTCGATCATTTCGTCGTGTTGGGCGAGGTGCATCTGCGCCGAATCCTGAAAGCCTATGCCCGCAATTACAACGAGATCAGAACCCATCGATCATCGGATAAAGATGCGCCGGTCTCTCGCCCCGTTCAGCGGACCGAAATCATTGGTTCACGCGCAATCCTTGGCGGACTTCATCACCACTACGTCAGGATTTAGGTTTTCGGTACACACAGGGGGGCTGGCCGATAGGGATCCCTTCGCCGCAACCCCCACAAGCGGTAAAACTGAATCAGTCGAAATTGTAAGCGATCACAGTGATGTCTAGAAATGATCAACACTTGTTCGATGCATTGCCGCTGCTGCCGTATACCCAGCTGCGAACATCCGATCGCGAGGTAGCACTGGCTGCAGCCGAGGCGGCTATTTCACCGATGTCAGTAGCATTTGGTTCATCGAGTGGGCAATTCCAATATGAATTACGCGCCACCGAGATGGGTCGTACGAAATTTATATCGCATGAGCAACGTATAGACGGGGGTGCGCATTTCGAGGTGGAACCCAATGGATCGGACCACATGATCGAAATCCCGATACGAGGCCGGTCTCGTGTTCGTCATGGCGACGAGCTTGATGTTGTTGCTGGACGCGACGGGGTCATCATGTCTCCGAGCAATTCAACCAATTGGGCCGACGACGGATTGCTTTACCAAGCGGTCTCCATCCACTTCGATTCCGATTTATTGCGAACCCGCCTTGCCGTTCTAACCGGCGTCGAAAGCCGTACCGATATCACTTTCCATCCCCACCTGGACCTTCAGTCGGGCGCTGGCCGAAGATTTTTTTCACTTCTCGCCAGCGCATACAACCACCTGGACGAAGATAACTCGATCTTTGCCAACAAGTATTCCGCCGCTCTTTATGAAGAGCTACTGATCAATGTTTTGCTAACGGAGTTTGCGCACTCGCATTCTTCAAGTCTCGAAAATTCAGTTTATCTCACGGCAAATAGAGCAGTCCGAAAGGCAGAAGAATATTTCGAAGAGCACGCCGACAAGCCGATCAGTATCTCTGACGTCGCCATAGCGGTTGGCGCTAGCGTACGATCACTTCAGCGCACGTTTCAGAAAATCAATGGCACCTCGCCTATGCGATATTTAAGGAATTTGCGCCTCGACCGGGCACGGATGCGCCTGATTAATTCAGGATTGAATGCCAATATCACTCAGATCGCGATTATGAGCGGCTTCGGTCACTTGGGTAACTTCGCTGCTGAATACAAACGCCGCTTCGGCGAAAGTCCATCAGAAACCGCCCGACGGATTACCTAGGCCTCCCAAGAGGCGGACAAGCGACTGTCGAGGAATAGGTGGTGCGCTCCCACGGCTTACTTTGGATTGGGCAATCGGTCCTGTAGTTTGGAACGATAGACGATCAAATGTTAGCAGCCGATATAGGTTCTATTCTCTAAGCGCCAAAGTTTAGCATATTTACGCCACGGCCGAAGTTTGGATTGGTGCCATCGTCGATTGTTGTGCTCACTTCGCTAGCAGATAATACACCTGTGTTGGAACCTTCGCGGATTGAGGTCCATTTAGTTGGAGCTGAGTGAGAGAAAACTTGAAATACCTGCTGCCTGAAAACAAAATCCAAGCCATCTACAAATACCGTAGCCAGCGGGTGCTCGACTTGATCAAGGAGCACGATCTCGATTTTCTCTATGTTTGGGATTACGGCAACACCCGATATGCTTTCGATATAATGACTCGGTTCCATCCCGAATCCGACAACTGCTTCGGCTATTTGATTTCGAAGGACGCTCTTGTTTCAACGTTTGCCAACGACTCCTTCGAGGAAAGCCATCCGCATTCACCCGGAGGCATGTACGACCCCGCCAAGCCGGGTTCCATCTGGAAGGCCGACAAGTGGCGCTCGGCAGGGAGTGAGTCGTACCTCCGCTCGGTGCCGCGACGTTGGGCTCGCCAGGTTGCTGAGGCCATAGCAACACACGGGGGGGCAAAGCGCATCGGCGTAGACGCCATTCCGGATCTTTATGCGTTCCAGGAGCTGCAGAAACTCACGCCTGACGTCGAATATATCGGCATGGGTATTCATCTGGCCAAGAAGCGGATGATCAAGTGCGCCGAGGAAATCGAACTCATGGAGGAGGCGTGCAAGGTCCACAACCGCATCCTCTGGGACACGATGAGCGAGGCTGAGGTGGGTTGGCAGGACTTTACTATGGCATCAAAGATGGCCCAACGTTTCGCGCTCGAACCGTCTTCGATGCAGCACTGTCTCAACCTGACTTACCGCTACGAGCCGGGTTCAGGGATCATGGGTCTGGTATGGACGCCGGACGGACGCGTCTACAAGGAAGGCGACGTGATCTGTTCTGACGTGGGATTTATGCCGTTCGGCGGGGTCACTACCGACTACGGCCGTTGCCGAATTCTGGGTGACACTTCATCCAAGATCCGTGATGCATACGAATGGAATATCCACAATTACCATGAAATCATGACCACTATTAAGCCTGGGCAAATGATCTCGAGCATGGTTGAGAAGTTCATCGATGCACATGATCGCAAGGGCTATCCGCTCGTAATGCTGGGACATGGCATCGGTGCTCAGATGGACGAGATGCCGCAGATGAACCCTGCCGACAAGCAGGACTTCGACGTGCCGCTTGAGGAAGGCATGGTCCTTTGCCTCGAACCGACGATCATTGTCGACGACGAGAAGCACGGTCACCAGCAGATCTGGAATGAAGATCAATGGGTGGTCGAAAGCAATGGTCTTCGCCGAATGGCACCATTGAGCTACTTCGATATCGACGACAAGGATCTGGCGACGATGTCGTAATGCCTCCGTTTTCGTGTCCGTCGGCTTTGTGCCGGTGTGGATGATCCGAACCAGAGGCCGAATAGCGTGAGAAAGAGCTGAGGAGCGCGGCATGTCTGCGAACAAGAATCCGCCGCCGTCTAGTCAACCGACCACACCCGTCGGCTGGCGTTACAAGCTCGGCATGGCAATGTTCGTTCTTCCGATTATTTCGATGGTCCTGACACCGATCGCAATTCCGTTGCTCGGCTTGTCGGGAACGGAGTCTGCCTCGCTGATCGGTGGGATCTTCCTTGGAGGCGAATTGATCTGGTTCGGAAGCCTGCCGTTTCTTGGCAAAGAAGGATTTGGACGCCTCAAAAGCCAACTGTTCGGTATATTCAGGCTTACCGACAAACCCATCAGCAAATCTCGTCACTCTTGGGGCCTCGGACTCATTGGCGGCTCGCTGCTATTCCAGGGTCTAGTGTTGATCTGGATTGTCTTCGGTTTTTTCTATCTAGGCGCAGGCCACCTGGCAGAGAGTGTTGGTGGCGTCAGCTTTGGACAGGAAGCCACTTTTGTTGCCTACGGGCTAATCGTGAGTGCGGTCGTATTCTTCATAGGGGTCTGGGTTCTTGGAGGACAGTTTGTGCAGCGGCTGAACGCTGCGATGACTTGGCAGGAAGTCAGGTGAGAACTTTCAAGTTCAACTCCGCTCCCCAGCCGACATCCGACGGTTAGAAGCTCGCGCGGTGCGGTTAACGTTACAATGCCGACTCGATTGGCTGGACGAGTTGCTCTATGGGGATATCTCGATCCATTTGGGACGGACAGGTTGCCTGCGGGGAATTGGTTATGGATAGACAGCTGTTCACGACGTTGGTTGTAGCTTTTGCTGTGACCATTATCACTCTGACTGCGGTTCCCTCAGCGCGTGCTCAAATGATGAGCGCGGAGGAAATCGCACGGTTCGAAGCTCGCTTGAAACTAGCGCCGGAACAGAAGGCCGCGGTGAAGCCGGTCATGCAGGAGTCTATGCGCGCTCGGCAGGCCATTTTCCAGAAACATGGAATTGATCTCAAATCGGGCCAGAAACCGGGGCTGTTCGGACTAATGGCCCTGAGGAGCGAGATGAGCGAGGTCAGCGCCTGGACGGAGCAGCGTCTTTCGAAAATCCTCAATCCGTCTCAGTTGCAGGAACATCGAAGGATCGTCGCTGAACAGACGGATATTGTGAAACGCATGCTCTTGCGCTAAGCGCGGAGGTCGGCGTTTGTAAGGGACTTAAGGATATTCCCGCATGTCGTATGGATACCGTCTCGCTTTGAAATCAAGGGGAGCCGGGTAGCGCTTTAGGAGGTCACATGATGCGACGCTCACTTTCAATTGTTGCGGGCGCAGCTCTTCTCACAGCCCAGGCAACCGCGGTGGCACAGTCGGCCGACAAGGTCTTCATCTGCGCTTTCAACGAGGTTCGGGAATGCAAGCCCTTTGGCGAATGCAAACGCGTCTCGCCGAAGGACGCCAATCTTGCACCAATCGTGATGCTGGATCTGGAGAAGAAGGAGCTTGTGTCCATTTCGATGGGCGATCCCGACCGCGAAGAGTTGATCGGCGGCATCAAGTCGACAGACGGCGCTGTCTATCTTCATGGGCAGCAGGGAAAAGAGGCTTGGAGCGCGGTGATTTCGCTCAAGACCGGTTCGATGACTGCCAATATCAGCGTCGAGGATATCGGCTTCGTCGTGTTCGGCAATTGCGCACCTAAATAGCAGTGCGTAGGACCGACACACGGGCGTTGTCAGACTAACTATTCATGAGCTGGCTAGTCGGCCGTGAGATGAGAATGCTCGTCGAAAACGCCGATGACCAGACGGCAGCCGATCCCGGACTGCTCAGGATCATCGCTCGAGCTCATGACTTTCAGGGACGGTTGACGCAAGACGCCAATCTGACCGTGCCTGCTATAGCCAGCCACGAGCGACTTACCATCGGCTACCTGTCTCGCCTTTTGCGACTTCCTTCGCTGGCACCCGATATCATCACTGCCATCATCAATGGCGGCGTTGTCAGACTAACTAAACATGAGTTGGCTGATCATGATCGGTCAAGGCACTCACGCTGCGAGTTGACG
>DAOUUR010000402.1 GCA_030668045.1 bacterium | reverse complement strand
GCCAAGCTGCACACTGGGATCGGAGGGCTTGACCTGGCGCGGCAAGGTCTCTATTACTTTGTCGATTCGATCGCTGTTGATCCGTTGACGCTGGTAACAATCGTCCTGACATGCCTCATTATTGTCGTCGGAGGCGATTTGCGGCAACGGATGCTGCCAGCCGGAATTGTCCTGAACCTGATCTATGTAATGCGAATCGGCGGATGTTTCATGAGCGGACGATATTTCGCGGTGCCGCTATTAGCTTCGGTTGTGCTGATTCTGATGCTGGCCGAGAATAAAGTGAAACCGCGCTGGCGACCTGTCCTGATCGGATTACTGGTGGTGGCATCGCTCGGCAGGTTTGGCATTTATTTGACTCGAAGTGAAGCAAGCGAAGGGCCTGATGACCCAAGAGGCATCATTGACGAGAAAGCGTTCTACTATCAATACACCGGATTGCTAAACGCCTCTCTTGGCGACAACTGGCCTGCGCACCGATGGGCCAATGAAGGACGAGCGGCCCGCCGCCAGACGGTCGCATACGGTCCCGGGCTGGTTTCCAAGGGATCAGTCGGCATGTTTGGTTACTTCGCCGGACCCGACCTGCACATAGTCGATATCCACGCCCTCAACGATCCCCTGCTGGCTCGGCTGCCGACAGCAAAAGAACAGCAGTGGCGGATCGGACACTTTGATCGCTATCTCCCCCATGGGTATCTCGAAACGATCGATACGGATCGTAATGTCCTGGCCGATTCAAATCTTGCCACCTTCTACGATCATCTGAAACCATTGGTCCGAGGCGATATATTTGATCTGCAACGCTGGATTGATATCTGGAATGTGAACATCGGCAAGTACGATTCTCTTATTGCCGAGTATGCCCGTCCTATTACCAGAGTTTCCTACGGCTCAATCAATGTTCCCGTAAAGCAGGGAATCTACTGGAACGCTCCTGGAAATATCGTTCTAGCCTATGCCGGACTGTCAATAGAATTTGACGCCCTGCGCAGTGCGCCACAGTTGGAAGTAAGCGTCGATAATAACGACGTTTACCGTCTGGAATTCTACCGCCAATCTCAATTGATCGGCCAGACAGATTTTATTCCCAGCGTGCTGGCAAAAGGTGGTATGCAAGTACTGACAGTTGATATTCCGCAAGATGCAGCATCAAGTGGATTTGACATTATAAAGGTTTTACCGGTTGAGGGGGATGACTACTATAGTATCGGACATCTTCGATTGTTAGTCGATAAAGAATAGTCAGCAGTTCGACCGGAACAGTCGACCTGTAACGCTCAGAATTCTTAGAATTGGTATCCGGCGCTGACCCTGAATGTTTCGTCGAGATCATCGTGATGAAGATAAGCAAAATCGACCGTGATGCGCCTGATGTCAATACCGCCCCCGGCGGTGAACCGGCCAATATCAAACCCCGCACGCCCAAAAACCATCTCCTTGTAGGCGAGCTCCCAACCCCAGTGAGTGTCGAGTGAGAATTTGCCTTGCCAATATTGCGCCGCTGATCTGATACCTTCAAATTTGATATCGCAACTGGCAAGAAAACGTCCGGTAAAATCGGCGTGCGCGTATGTTGCAGTGAAGCCGGGCTTGACCGTCGGGTAGATTGATTCGGTGTTGGACCCGGAGTCAAATGTTTCCCCCGAGTAGCGGATGAATCCTGTTGTGATGTCGGTAACCATCAGGCCCAGATCAATGTTGCGATGCAACCGGTAGAGCAGACCGGCATCGGCGGTCAATCCTTTTCCACTTTCGGTACCGATGTCGCGATAGATAATCTTTGCCGTCACGCCGAAGTCAAGTCGCGAAGTCAAGCGACCGGCAAGTGCCGCCGCCAACAAATAGTCGCCGTGTGATTCTTCCCGTACCACATACGGACGCTCGAATTCACCAAGGCTGGTGATCTTGATCCCACCACCGCCAAGATAGTAGAGATAGAACCCGAACGCTCTGATCAGAGAACCATCGCGGGGACGAGCGTCAACATATCCGACAAAGTCATGATTCAACAGCGAGCCAAAAGTCTCCGCGTGCATGGCCATAACATAACGACCGGCCAGTCGATTCATCCCGGCTGGATTCCAGTAGGCCGCAGAACCATCAAACGGCCCGGCCACAACCGCACCACCCAGCGCCAACCCTCTCGCGCCAACACCGAGGGCGAACGCTTCACCGGAATACTTTGCAGCGCGGAGGTCGGCAGCGGTGAATGTCAGACTGACGATAGCCAGACAACTGCAACAGATTACTCTGAATCGTTTTCTTCTCATCATACCGGGTCTCTATGTCCGTTCATTAATATCGAAATGAATAGCGGTTTCTCCCATAAAAAAAAGCGGGATATTGCTTCCCGCTTCAAAAACTATCACCAGTGTAACCTAAAGGCTGCCCTGAGACTTCTCCTTCTCGCATTTCGCCCTCTCCTTGGCCGTACATGTCTTAATACAAGATTCATTCATAACAGCTTTGGAGCCCACGTCGACAGACTTGGCTACGGCCGGGATAACCTCAGCTTTGTAACCTGTCTTGGTGACCGCATTGGCCAGCACAGCTGACTCAACTTTATTAGCTTCGTAGCAAACCCAAGCCTTGCCGTCTTCGTGACTAACCTTGATTACTCTCCGAACGCCCTCAACTTCACCAAGCGCCGTTTCGATAGTCTTCTCGCAACCAACACAAGTCATGCCAGAGATAGAAAGAACTACAAACCCGCAGTCGGCATTGTCGCCACACAATTTGGCGCATTCTTCAGGAGACATCCCTGCCGCCTTGGCGCAGGCTGCAACTTCCTCGGGTGTACAGTGTTTTGCTGCTTCACTTACCTTGTCGGCCTTGCCCTTGGCCATACTCGCCGGGCAACCATCACCGGCAACAACAGCCGGAGCCATCGCGATCGCCAGAATGGCGGTCAACATCAGTGACATTACCAGTAGCTTTCTCAAAG
>DAOUUR010000436.1 GCA_030668045.1 bacterium | reverse complement strand
TTCGGAAGTACGCTGTATCGACCCAGCTACCGAGGAGAAAATGATCGCTGCAATCAAGCAGGCTCAGGCCGAACGGGACTCACTGGGCGGCGTGGTCGAGGTGATTGTAAGGGGTTTGCCGGTTGGCCTTGGCGGACTATCGCAGTGGTCGGACCGGCTCGATGGTCGTCTGGCAGGTGTCCTGATGGCTCTGCCTTCGGTTAAGGGAGTGGAGATCGGTTTGGGCTTTGCCGCAGCAAGCGGGCGAGGTTCTCAGGTACACGACGAAATATTCTACGATCCGTACGGCGATCCTGCCCGCAAGAAATTCCACCGCACCACTAACAATGCCGGTGGCCTGGAGGGTGGTATCACCAACGGGGAGGATATCATCATTCGTGTTGCAGCCAAGCCGATATCAACATTAAACCAGCCGCTGAGGTCGGTAGATGTCAACACGCGGAAACCGGCAGAGGCGATGACCGAACGGACCGACAGTTGTGTTGCGCCCGCTCTGGCGGTTATCTGTGAAGCTGTGGCGGCGCTGGTGCTGGCCGAGGCGTTCCTCGCCAAATTTGGGTCTGATAATCTTGCCGAGACCGAGCGCAATTATCAGGCTTTTCTCAAGACCGAATACTAGCTGGACGACTCTTTGATTCGGTCGATTTCGCCGGAATTGATCTAATCGTCGATACTATCATTCCAATCGAGTCATAATTATTCTTTGCCTCCCATTGATAAATGCGGTAGAATCATACCAGAGAACAAATTGGGATATGAAGGAGACTATCTATGAAACTGCAATGTTCTGTTGAAACACTCGGTGAAATTGTTGTCGATAGTCTGGTACTGTTTGTACCGGCATTGACAAAGATTAGCGACAAGAACCTGCGTTCGCTCGATGTGGTCACCGATGGGGCGGTTACAACTTTGCTGGAATCGGAGGAGTTCACGGGGAAAAACGAAGAGATAGCTGTGATTCTCAATCCGCCAGAGTATGAAGCGACTCGTGTGATTCTTGTCGGTGTTGGTGAGAAGACGAAGCTGAACGCTGATTCATTTCGGCGTGCAGCGGGGGTTGTTTCGCGAAGCAAGGCGTTGCAAAAATCAACAAGCGCTGCCTTCGTTCTCCTCGGCACCGAACGTGATGACTATCACCAGGCCACGATAGAAGGTTACCTGCTCGGTTCTTTCAAGCAGCTTGAATTCAAGACTGGTGAGGCTGCCGAATGCAAGAACAAACTGGAATCGATCACTTTCGTGCTGGCCGGGCGGAAGTCTTTGAAGAAAATTGAGAAGGCAGTCGAGCGAGGTAATGTCGTTGCCGAAGGACAGTTGCTGGTGCGACGGCTGGTCAATACTCCGTCAAATTTCTTAACACCGACAATGCTGGCTGATCAAGCCAAGGATCTAGCTCGCAAGTATAAGTTCAAGTACCGTGCTCTTGATGAAGCTGCCATTAAGAAGGAAAAGATGGGAGCGTTGCTCTCGGTTTCTAAAGGTTCACAGGAGCCACCACGGTTTATCGTGTTGGAATACAACGGCGGTCGAACCGGAGGGAAGCCGGTGGTGCTTGTTGGCAAGGGTGTCTGTTTCGACTCCGGCGGCATATCGTTAAAGCCCGGACTAAACATGCACGAGATGAAAGGTGACATGGCTGGCTCCGCGGTGGTTCTGGCTGCAATCGTTACTGCCGCTCGCTTGAAATTGCCGATCAATCTGGTATCATTAATGCCGGCGGTGGAGAATCTTCCTTCCGGAGTTGCCACCAAACCGGGCGATGTCGTCACTTCCCGCAAAGGTCTGACTGTTGAGGTGATCAACACCGACGCTGAGGGACGAATGATACTGGCTGATGCTCTCGACTACGCCAATAAGTTCAAACCGCAGGCGGTGATAGATATTGCGACGCTTACCGGTGCCAGCCTTTATGTGCTCGGTTACTCCGGTGCGCCGATTATGGGCAACAACGAGCCACTCCTCAAGCGGATCATGGCGGCCTCTGAGAAAACCGCAGAGAGAACCTGGCAGCTACCGATCTGGGATGATTTCAGGAATCAGATGAAATCGGCAGTCGCTGATCTGCATAATTCTGGTGGCCGAGCCGCCGGAACAGCCGCCGCCGGTGCGTTCCTTGAGAACTTCATCGGTGACTGGCCATGGGCACATATTGATATCGCTTATGTTGATGTCGAGCCGAGCGGGAGACCGTACATTCCCAAAGGCACCACTGGCATCGGGCTGAGGTTGTTGGTCGATGTTCTTTCCAATTGGAAACGACTGTAGTTGATACAAACAAAAAGGCCACCGAAACCCGGTGGCCTTTTTCGTCTTTATATATTTATTCGCGATGGCTATTTCTTGGCGGCTTTGGACCACGCCGGTGAGGAGTCAAGCCCCGGTCCGGTGAGGCGACGGGTACCATTGCCACAGATATCACAAATCCAGACTGAACCATCGGCGGTGGAAAAGGTTAACCATTTTGAATCGGGCGAAAACGAAGGAGCCGTCACGCGCATGTTGGTGCTGACCGGAGGGGCAAACACCAGATACGTTTCTTTCAGGTCCGGGGTGGTCAGGAAGATACCAGAGTTGGTCATGTCGTTATTAATGTAAGCCAGCCACTTTCCATCGGGAGACCAGGCCGGGCCAACCTTAGTATTGTTCCTGCTGGCCTGCCCGATGAGTGTATCCAGCGAGATCATATAGTTGTCTCCGGGAATTATGACCATACCGAGCGGCTTCTGGTTAGCGAACATTACCGCGGCACTATCACCTTT
>DAOUUR010000520.1 GCA_030668045.1 bacterium | reverse complement strand
CATCGAAATTGATCTTGTCCAGAACGATCTTAGCGGCTTCCATGACGTCGTTACCAACGCCGTCACCCGGAAGCCAGGCAATTTTGTACTTCGGCATGATGTTAATCTCCCGGCAAATTATAGACTAAAAGTAAAATTAAACATGTGAGTTGTGCCAAGTTCATTGGAATATGGCACGAAAGCATAATCAATCGTAAGGTTGCGTTTGGTAAACGCAACTCCGGCGGTAATGTTTTTCGAATTGTAACCAGACATATATCCTCCCCGCACCTTAAACATCTCATGCGGACTCGCTTCGACACCGAGATGCAGGTGAGTATCGCTGTCGCGGATAACAATATCGGCAGCGCCAAGGTAGTGGCGATACTTGTACGATCCACCCACTCGGAACGTTGTCGGCAGCGATATCTCGCGCGAACTACCCAATCCAACATTAGTCAGTTCGAAATCTGAACCGACATCGGTCACCGACACCCCGACATTGATATTCTCTTTTAACTTCGCAAGAAGACCGAGATCAAAGTTGAATGCTGAACCGCGGTAGACATCAATCTTCTCAATGTACCAGCCCATCGCAGCGCCAACTGCGATCTTTGGAGTCAGCTTGTAGCTGAGACCGCCCTTGAAAGAAATATCGTGCGCATCAAATTCTTCGTAGCCACTTGATGGACCAAGTCTGCCCTCAAGTTTATCAACCGCCGCGAACCTAATCCCACCATGGGCCGAGACTCGATCGAACAAATTTGTGGCGAAAAATCCAGATTCGAGTCTGATATTTTCCCAGTACGAGGTATGCCCAAAGGTTGCAGTGAACTCAGTTACATCAACCGCCCCGGCCGGATTGTATAGAGCCGACGTGGGATCGGAAGGAACAGAAACAAACGCCCCGCCCATCCCGGAGGCACGCGCGCCCTGCTCGATTTTCATTAGAGCCAGACCAGACGCTCCGTATGACGGCACGCCAAGCGACAGAATAGATAACACAATGATCGCTGTTCGGATACTTTTCACAACTCAACCACCTTAGAAAAGAAAGTCAAACGAGAAAATATGTTCAGAGCCTTCATCAACCTTGTCAGTAGAGAAGGCATAGTCAACGGCAATCGTCCGGCCACCGACCTCAAATATAAAACCTGTCCCGGCAGTCAGCCGACCGGCGGAGAATCCTCCGCGGAGCGCCAGCTTTGGGTGCAAGGTGTACTCTGCGCCAGCGTGAAAAAACGGCGATTGCTTGGTGTTTTTCAGGATATCGGTCGCCAGCAACAGCTTGCGGTCAAAGAAACGAGCCGATCCGCCCAGACCGAATTCAACCGGAACCTTGTCCTTCTGCACCGTCCCACCGATCTGGTTCACTACCCTGGGGCCAACATAGTTTTCGTTGTTCCACCGGTATTCGGCTCCGAGATATTTTACTGTCACGCCCGCCCTGATATCCTGTATCGCCATCAGATCGCGAGTATTGCGATCAAACAGTTCCGATAGATAGAACATAGCGCCAAGGTCAAAGCCAACCCCAAAAGCAGACATATCCACAAAAGAGGACTGAAGGTAGTTCATCTTAAGTCCGGCCCCAAAAAACTTCTCGAACCTCTTGGCAAAGACAATCGAAATATCGTGGTCGTTCTTACTAATGTCAAATCCTGGGATAATAACCCCGCGATCATCGCGCGCCTTGAGACCTTTGTCACCTGCGTACAGCCAGTGAACACCGAGCGCCGACTCACCCTTCGTGGGAACAATGACTGTTGCGTAACCAAGAACGCGATCAAGCGTCATTACGCGATACGAAGTCCCAAAGAGCGTCCGCTTGATGTTGGACAGTCCGGCCGGATTGTACATCGCACCGGCGCCATCGTCGGACACAGCCAGATATGCACCGCCCATGGCCGCCGGTCGGGCACCAATCGGAACATAGAGGAACGCTCCGGCGTGACCGGCATAACTCTCTCCGGCTATCCTCATAGGAGCGACCGTCAACATCAACAATACAGCTACGGAAATAAGTTTCTTCATTGATATCTCCTTACGGGATCACCGCCAATTTGCCCCACCGCACTTCGCCAGTAGAGTACTCAACCTTGAAATGATATATGCCAACCGCCACTTTTGCGCCATCGAACACGCCCAAGTCATTACGAACACCGACGCGACCATCCCAGGTGTTACCATGCGTACCGGTGTGATAGATCCCAGGAGATT
>DAOUUR010000457.1 GCA_030668045.1 bacterium | reverse complement strand
TTTCTCGGCTCCGAGCCGGAAAAGAAATTTGGACCGTTCAAGCGCTATGATATCGATTTTGCAAAACGAACCGTGCGCGAGGAACTCGGTAATATGGGGATTGACATCCGCGATACCGATCAGTCCGTGGGCACCATGTCCGGTGGTGAACGCCAATCGGTGGCCATTGCGCGGGCGGTCTATTTCGGAGCCAAGGTCTTGATTCTCGATGAGCCGACGGCAGCCCTGGGCGTGAAGCAAGCCGGCACGGTGCTGCGCTACGTCGCTCTGGCCAGGGCGCGAGGCCTGGGAGTCATCTTCATCACCCACAATCCGCACCATGCTTATATCGTTGGCGACAGGTTCATCATCCTCAAACGCGGTAAGACTCTGGGTATCTGGAACAAAGATGAGTTGAGCCGTGAAGAAATGATCAGAAGTATGTCTGGCGCCGATGAGTTGGATGCCTTGAGCCACGAGCTAGTACGAGATCGCACCCAAGAGTGACGCTAGAGAAATGTGGGTTTACAGGATTTTGACAACGTCGCCTCACTACGAGACCAAAACACCTGGTTTCTTAAGCCATTGGCTCAGAATTGGCTACCTCGTTGTCACCGTGTGCATAAGCGTGGCGCTGTCGAGTTGCTCGCAGCCTGAAGAGCCACCTGAACTCGTCATTGACGAATCCGTAGCGAGCGATTTCCAGGCGCTGGCGATGGAGACCTGGGACGAGTTTCTCACAGTGTTCCAGGCGAGAACCAGTTGCTTCGGCGACGTGCGCCTGCGTGCCACGCGCGCCCTCGGCAGCCGGGCAGCATACGATCCGGACAGCTCCACGGTCACCGTCCGGGTTCCGGGAACCCCTGCCATGTTGCAGAGCGCGTTGGTCCACGAGTGGGCCCACCACGTCGAATTCCAGTGCGACGAGCACAAGACTCTCAGACCAGCATTCCTCGAGGCACTGGACCTGCCGCCAGACACGCAATGGCGACCTGAAGTATTACCGGTCAACACGTCGGCAGATATGCCCTCTGAACAATACGCTGAAGCGACGATCGTCCTCGTACTTGGCAGGCGGCAGATTCCCAACGGCGTACGTATCACTGGAAATGCGATTCGCGCTATCGAGGAATGGACCGCCAGCGATTGAATTAGGAGAAATCATTATGTTCAAGAAAATACTTGTTGCAGTGGATGGCTCATCCCATTCGAAGCGCGCTATTGACGCTGCCATTGACTTGACGAAACGTTACCAGGCTTCTGTTTTACTCTTACACGTGATTCGTGATTTTTCGCTTCCCAAAGAATTGCTGGAAATGATCTCCGCAGGAGAGGTGACGGCGTCGCGCAGGGAAATTCTGGAAAACTCTGCCGAGATCATCCTGGGTGACGCCCGGGAAAAATTTCAGGAGGCAGGTCTTTCAGATATAAGCAGTGATTTTCTCATGGGAGACCCGGCTGCTACGATCGATGATTATGCCGAGCAGAATGGCGTCGATCTCATCGTAATCGGATATCGGGGATTGGGTACTCATGGCAAAATGCTCGGCAGCATGGCAAGGAAGCTTACTAATATAACCGCGGTCTCGTGCCTTATCGTTCGATGACCCATTTGTTGAAATGATACATAAATGAGGCAGTTATGACGCAAAAGATCAACGTAGGACTCATCGGCGCCGGGCGCATCGGGCGTGTGCATGCCGAACACCTGGCTTATCGCGTCCCCGGCGCCAACCTGGTGGCTGTAGCCGACATCTTCGAAGAGGCGGCCAAGAAGGTGGCAGCCGACTTTCAGATCCCGGACGCGTATCAGGATCACCGGCGTATCATGGAAGATGAAACTATTGAAGCCATCGTCATCTGTTCCAGCACCGACACCCACTCCCAGATGATCGAAGAGGCAGCCGCGGCTGGGAAGCATATCTTCTGTGAGAAGCCCATCGACCACGACCTGAGTAAGATTGACCACGTTCTGGAGTCTGTAGAAGAGAGTGGTGTCAAGTTACAGATTGGATTCAACCGGCGCTTCGACCCTAACTTCCGGCGTGTGCGTGAGATCGTAGCCTCGGGGGAAATCGGTGTTCCCCACATCCTGCGCATTACCAGCCGCGATCCTGGCCCGCCACCGATTGAATACATTAAAGTCTCTGGCGGCATCTTTTTGGACATGACCATCCATGACTTCGACATGGCCCGTTTCCTGATAGGGGGGGAAGTCGTGGAAATCTACGCCGTTGGCGGCGTGATGGTGGATCCCCAAATCGGGGAGACCGGCGACATCGATACGGCCATCATCACCCTGCGCTTCGAGAACGGCGTGATTGGCACGATTGACAACAGCCGCAAAGCCGTCTACGGATACGATCAACGCGTGGAGGTCTTTGGCTCCGAGGGTGTGGTGGTCATCTCCAACAATACACCGAATACTGCGGTTGTCAGCAACGCCAGCGGTATTCATGCCCCTCTGCCTGTATTCTTCTTCATCGAGCGCTACACCGAAGCTTACATAGCAGAGATGAAGGAATTTATCGAATGTATCCAGCAGGATACGAGCCCGCCTGTGACCGGTATTGACGGGCGCATCCCGGTGGTGATGGGCTACGCCGCCAAGAAATCCTACCAGGACAACCGCCCG
>DAOUUR010000151.1 GCA_030668045.1 bacterium | reverse complement strand
CCTATTGGGTTTGTCGAGTTGCTTGCAAAGAAATTCTATCGGCTCTGGAGTCGTCCGTTCAATGACTTCCAACGATCATATTTGTTTCCCGTCATTTTCTCTGAGGGATTGCATACGGTGATTCTCTGGGGTTCTCTGATGGGACTGCTCCTGCTGATTGCCGCGAGACCGCGAGAGGCGGTCTGGCCGGCCTTGCTGATTGGTTACTACGCTTTCATTCACATTGTTCTTCATTCGATCTCAAGGTACAACTTCAATGCCATGCCGTTTGTAATCATGGCTGCGGCCTATCTGGCCGCATCGGTTGCCGAGACATTTCGCGGGACTGACAAAGCATCAAAAAGAAATCTCCTGTTCGGCCTGCTACTTATGATTGCCGTCTGGCCCCTCAATGCTGACTACGTAAACGAGATCCTTGGTTGCGGGCTGACTTCGTCAATCGTATTGGCAGTTGTGGCGTTCAAGACGATCCTGATTGTGTGTGGGCTGAGCATGGTTGGCCGAACACTGGTGGGGAGTTCTTCTCGATTGGCACGTCTGGCGCTGCCTGTTGTGGGCGGATTTGTTTTTCTTGTTTGCGCCTGGGCATCCCCGCTGGCGCAGGATCGGTGGGCGGAGTTTTCTTGTCGTCTTGATGAACCCCGGCTCAAGTCAGGGACACGTATTTACATCTCGTCGATGCCGCCGGTGAGGGAAGGTGAAAGAGTAGCGGCCCTGCTTGATATCAAGTCCGGGGCTGGTCGCAAGAACAGCTTTGCAGTTACGGTCTCCGATACGACCATGCGGTTTGTAGGCGGGAAGGGCCAGCTCTTTGACTATTTCTATCCCAAACCGACATATGATATCTATTCCGATCTTGTCCCCATTGGCATCGAGGAGTTTCGCCAGTGGGCAATCATACCGCTGCCCGATTCGCTCCTGGCGGCCAGTGTAAAGCGCTACGGTTATGTCGATATTTCGGTCGCTATTGATGCACGAATTGCTGAGGAGAACAACTTCATCGATCTCTACGGAAATTTCGATCATGCCGAGGATGGGATTCACATCCCCGGAATCAGATTTACTTCGATAGAGCGGTATGTCTTCGAAGATGATCCGCGCGTCAGATATTTTGTAAAAACGCTCTCCGATTCTGCAAAATCATACTATATTCCACAAAACGAAACCTCTGCTGTTTCTTCGGAAGATCTCTCGCCTTCCACCGGTCGACAAACCGGAAGGTACAACATCTTCCTGGTTCATTTCAAACCGGACGGCAGTTTTGATGTATACTAATGAGGACGGGTAGCATATGAAAATTGGTGTAATTGGTTGCGGATACTGGGGCCCAAACTTAATCCGGAATTTTGCTGCACTGGACGATGTTGAGGTAGTGGCGGTTGCTGATGCTCGTCAGGAGCGGCTTGACTTTATTGCCAGGTTGTATCCTGCGATAGGGACATTTACCACCGACGCAAACGACATCCTGAGATCGCCTGAGATCGATGCGGTGGTGATCAGCACGCCGGTATCGTCGCACTTTCCTCTCGGGAAAGAAGCCTTGGCCAACGGAAAGCATCTCTTTATGGAGAAGCCTTTCACCGCGACGGTGGAGGAGGCCGAGACGCTGATCGAACTGGCAGAAAAGAAAAACCTCTGCATCATGGTTGACCACACCTTTATCTATACCGGAGCGGTGCAGACGATCAAGCGGATTATTGACGAGGGTCAGCTTGGCGAACTCTACTATTTTGATTCTGTTCGGGTCAACCTCGGTCTCTTTCAGCACGATGTGAATGTCATCTGGGATTTGGCACCGCACGATGTGTCGATTATGGAGTACCTGCTGGACCAGCCGCCACGGGCAATCTCGGCGACCGGGGTAGCGCACTTTGATACTAATATCGAGAACATCGCTTATATTTCAACCTACTACGACAACAATCTGCTGGGGCACATTCATGTCAATTGGCTGGCCCCTGTGAAAGTGCGCAAGACGCTGATCTGCGGATCGAAAAAGATGATTGTCTATGATGATACTGAGCCGTCGGAGAAGGTGAAGATTTATGATCGCGGTGTGGAGATGGTCAAGGACAAGGACCAAATCTACGAGATGCTTGTTCAGTACCGGACCGGCGACATGTTGGCGCCTCAGATCAACCTGACCGAAGCCCTGAAAAATATCAGCCAGGAATTCTACGATGCTGTCTCTGAAGGCAGAGCACCACTTACCGACGGCGTTGCCGGTTTGCGCGTGGTGCGAATCCTTGAGGCTGCCAATCAGTCGATACGGAACGGTGGAAAGGTCGTTGAACTCAAATCGTGACAAATCGAAAACAGTACTTCATACATGACAATGCGATAGTCGAAACTGTCGACATCGGCGAGGATACACGAATCTGGGCGTTTTGCAATGTCCAGAAGGGTGCCCGGATCGGAGCATCGTGTAATATCTGCGACCACAGCTTCGTGGAGAACAATGTTGTCATTGGCGATGGCGTTACGGTTAAGAACGGGGTCTCACTCTGGGATGGAATTGTAATCGAGGATCGGGTCTTCATTGGTCCCAATGCTGTTTTCACGAATGATATTCGTCCGCGAAGTCGAGTGAGCAAACCGCAGTTTGACCGCACGCTGGTAAAAGAGGGCGCTACGATTGGAGCCAACGCCACGATAGTAGCCGGTTGCACGATTGGACGTTATGCTTTCATTGGGGCCGGAGCAGTGGTTACATCCGATGTCCCCGATTTTGAGATCTGGTTCGGCAACCCGGCGCGCCATCAGGGTTATGTTTGTAAGTGCGCCGAACGATTCGAGTTTGCTACCGGAGGGGAGGAGGCGACCTCGGCCGTCTGTTCCTGTGGACTTCAGTACCGACTCATCGACGGCATCGTCCAACCGGTGGCAAGCGGGGGATAAGCCGGTTGAAGATTCTGGTATCTGTTCTGGCGTTTAACGAAGGGGACAAACTCAAGAGCCTCGTCGGGAAATTTCCGCAGAACCGGGACTATGATCTGCTCTTTGTCGATGATGGCTCCACCGATGGGTCAGGTGACTACCTCGAAAGCTCAGGTTTCAAGGTTATTCTACATGCGGCCAACAGTGGTGTCGGGGCTGGCATTCGCACGGCGGTCGAATACTGCCACAAGAACAATTACGATACAATTGTTGTCATGGCCGCCAATGGGAAGATGCTTCCCGAGGAGATCAGTCGCCTCACTGAGCCGCTGAGAGCTGACCGGGCCGACTATATCCAAGGGTCCAGAAATCTCCAGGGCGGATGTTCTCCCAATCTGCCGCTGTTCCGTCACCTCGCTATCAAACTCTTCACGATAATCGTCAACCTCGTTCTCGGGTGGCGCGGAACTGACGTTACCTGCGGATTCCGAGCCTACCGGTTGTCGATACTTGATGATCCCCGTATTGACATCACCCAGGATTGGCTGGGACGCTACGAGATGGAATACTATCTGCACTACAAAGCGTCCAAGTGCGGGTACCGGGTGATGGAAGTACCGGTTTCGATGGTCTATCCCGAAGATGGGCAGAAATACTCCAAGATCAAACCGTTTGTCGGCTGGTGGTCGATGATCCGTCCCTGGATATTCCTCACTCTCGGCCTCAAAAAGTAAAGTGGCACGCCAGTAGCAAGCCACTCCTAAGCTTCATAGTTAGAACAGGTTAGGCGAGTCGTCGGATGTTCTCCGAGTTCAAACTTGACACTTTATCAGCAACGGTCTATTGTCGAACCAAAGGAAAGGTTGTGTTCGACAGATGAAGAAAATTGTTCTCGCACTGTTGCTGTTGACTATTGTTGTCGCCGTAAGTTTGATAAAGACGTATCGCGGCAATGTTCAGCAAGCAGCTATCCGCAATCAGGCAAGGTCACAAATGGCTGGCCAGGTTGCCGATCTGCAGCGCAGCGTTGATTCGGTGGTTGGCATAGCAGGGGAAAGGGAGTCACAATTGGTTGACTCGCTGGCCCGGCTCGACCAGAAACATTCCTGGGAGAGGGATTTATTGCAGATGGCTTTGGACGCTCAGCGAGTTGAGCGCGATAAGCTGACCGCGGAACTCGCCCAGCGTCCCGCAGGGAAGCCGACAAACACAGCAACCGCCGTCTCCAAACGCGAGGCCGACCGCCACCGACAGATACTTGAATACTACAAGAAGAGGTATGCCGAACTCCCCAGCGACCTGTCAGACTACGAAAAGGATGTAGCAAGGCGCGAAATTCGCGAGGAGTCCGCCCTGAAATTCACGATTTCGATTAATGAACTCGATAGAATCAGAAAAATATATAACCTGAACTACTGAAAGAGATGCCATTTCATTCCAGAGAGGTATCGGTAGACCGACTTTTCCTCGAGTCGTTCTCCAACGAGCAGTCGCCCTATTTTGCCGATGGCCTTGAGCTATCCAACTCTGATTCAATAAAGAAACTCCGAAACAGATTACGCTGGCATATCAATAATTCGTTGTCCACACGCCAGAAAGAGGTTCTCAAGCACTATCTCACAGGCAAAAAAGAGAGAGAAATCGCCGGAATTCTGGGCGTTACCCAACAGGTCGTGAATATTTATAAGCACCGTGCATTCAAGAAGTTACGCAAGTTGGTTACAGCCTAAGGTGTATGTCAAAAGGCTATTAATAGAGCCGAGAGGCTTGTCGAGCGAAAGCACCTAAACGTAAGTAAACAGTAACGTTGTATTGAGGAGGTGATATCTCTGGGCTTGGAATATCCCTATTCCCTGACGCCGTCCTATATTACTTGGTAACTACTTCAAAGAGAGAAAAACAGCGCAGGGGGGACGAACAAATAGGGAGACTGGTCATGCCGAAGAGAAAGAAAGTTGTAGAGTTTGCGGAGTGTCGGGACAAAGAGTGCTGGCACAGTTACAGCCTCCAGACCCTGACTCCGGCCAAGTTCTCGATTGTGGTCGGAAAAATCCTCAAAGGGCGTTATTCGCTCATTAATTCGAGAGTTGATAAGAGAGTGCCGTTGACTCCTTTTGGGTGATTTCCGAGCCGAGATATCAACGAACAACTATGCAAGCGGGATCCGCAGTTGCGGATCCCGCTTCTTTTTGTCCCAAGGTACCCGATCGCGCCAATTTTTCTTGACACTCCGGCCCGATAGGTTTTGATTCACTCGACATGAATCCTGACCTGCTTTTATATTCGTCACTGGTGTTCCTGGCTACCATTTTGGGGGGGCTGGTGGCTCTGGTACGACAGTGGTCCGATGCTCGTTTGCACCTATTTGTCTCTTTCGGGGCAGGTATCTTTCTGGGAACGGTCTTTCTTCATTTGTTGCCGGAGGCGCTATCAGAGTCTCATTCTCATCAGGTTCCCTATCTGGTGCTGACGGGCTTTCTGCTGATTTTCCTTATTGAGAGATTTCTTTTTACTCGTGGTGACGGCGGCTACGACCACAGCCATCGCGTAATCTCTATCACCGCTTTTTTGGGCCTTTCTGTGCATTCGCTCATTGATGGTTTCGGATTGGCGGTTGGGTCGCACAGCGAGGAGTTGGGAAATGTTATTTTTGCTTCTATTGTAGCTCACAAAGCCTCGGCTGCATTCGCGCTCTGCTCTCTTTTTGTGCTGGCGAAGATCAAACGGAGCACGGCCATATCCTGGCTGGTTCTGTTTTCGTTGGTGACCCCGATCGGAGCATTTTTATTCACACCGCTGTTCGCAGACGGGGGACATGAAATGATGGCTGCCCTGACCGGATTGACGGCCGGATCGTTCCTCTATATCGCGACCGGAGTGCTATTACCCGAAGTCTTCCATACCCGTGAGCTGCGATGGTGGAAGCTGGCCCTCTTACTCTGCGGGATTGTCATCGTGTTGTTAATCGGACATGGTGCCGCCGGTCACTAAAAGTTGGGGACAAATTGGGCCATTAGGTGTAACACTATTATTATGATCAAAGACGCTGCCATAATTCTATTGATCTCGGTCATCTTTGGCCTCGGGGTCAATGTCGTTTCACCCAATAGCATTCCGTATATCGGGAAGTATCGTTCGTTGTCCTCCAGCGGCGGTCCGATTGTCCCCCCTGATGCCGAGGAAGGCGACCCGTCATTTATTGCTGTCGATGTTGCCCAGCTTGAGTTCGACGGCAGCGATGTTCTGTTTGTAGATGCTCGTGATCCGTCTGATTTTGAGTGTGGCACTATACAAGGATCGGTCAACCTTCCCTTTGAATATCTACCCGAGGAAGGGGTCGAGGCCTATATCGATTCGGTCCTCGGTGGTGTGGCGAAGGATCATCGGTTGATTCTGTATTGCTCGGGCGAAGAGTGCGACCTATCGCTTCATCTGGGGCGCAACCTTCAGACTT
>DAOUUR010000172.1 GCA_030668045.1 bacterium | reverse complement strand
CTCCTGCACGGCAATATAGAGCCGCGATTGGGCGCCATCGATGAAGTCGATAATAGTCTGTTTCAAGTCGTCGGGGCCGCCGACCTCCTGCGGACCCATGTACAATTCAACGTCTCCGATTATCATTGGCATGGTGTGCCTCCTTCCGGCCTTTAGCCGGTTCCAATCGGCACGATCTGCCTAATCGCGCCAACATCCAATAATCTATGACGCTCCTCCGTTATCCCGGACCCGGCCCACGACATATCGGGGCCTGACAGGGCAAGCGAAGCTGCGTCGTTTCTTACCGCCTCTTTTTGGCTTGTCTCTGTTTTGCGGTGTCGTGTCTTGTTGGGTCAGCCCGTGCAATTTATGGCACCCCCGCCAGGATTCGAACCTGGTACCCTCTGCTTAGAAGGCAGATGCTCTATCCAAATGAGCTACGGGGGCGTGACATATCAGATTTGCTCCCGTCGCAATCACCCGATCACGACACAAACAAACCACAGTAGGCAAAGTAGATATTGGCCAGCCGGGTGGCAAGACTAAAGTTGGGCCGCGAATCGTCCGATCCGACGGCATATCATCGCTGGGAAGGTCGTCATTTTTCTGTTGCATTAATTGCAGAATGGCCGATATTATCAGTACACAAGAAAGGAGGTGGTTTTTTGAAATCGAATTTATGTGAGGTGACTGCTACTTAGGTGCAGCCCAGTTACGAATACGTTGGGTTGCTCTAAGTAAATCCCAACAGTTTGACCGACCCGGCAACTCGCAAGAGTTGTCGGGTTTTTTGTTGCACATCTCCTCCTCCGGCAACTACAGGCTCTACTGCTTCTGAATAGTAATCGAGTAACTGTATTCCAGGGGGATGTCTTCTCCGAATGGTTCGGTGCCGGAACCGGTAACTGTGGCCGTCCCGGATACAGGAGTCAACTCATAGTCAATAGCCTGACTCATGATTGAGCTTTCCAGAAAGCCCATCTGAGGGTAAGTATAGTCAATCTCGTCATCCTGTCCCGGATCACAGGTCACTACATAAGTCACCGACATCATGCCCATCGGTACAATTACGAACTCAAGCGCGCCTCCAGTCGCTGTACCGGCCAGAGCAACAGAAAATCCGGGAGCGACAATGCTGGACTCAATGCAATCGGGACCAGGCGTAAAAGTAACTGCATGTGATCCGGTGCCAGTGCCGGCAACGGCACCACCACCTACAGTGAAATTCACCGAGAGTGAAATAATATCTTGAAAGTTCTGATAGGGGCCGTAGTCGCCCGGATGAGTCACCGTAATAGTGGCGTTGGCAGTCCAGTTACCGTCAAGCGTTGATGACGCACAAACCGACCATGCTGAGACAATATTGGTATGAGTTGCGCATCGAGCCTGAGCTATGGCACAGCAGGAAGCAGCCGGGTCAATATCGTGATTACGACAGTTCTCGGTAAACCATTCAGAAATCTGGGAACCATCCTGCCAGTCGAATCGATATTCCAGGGTGTGGCCCTGCGTGCTGATGGCCTCAGCACAGGCACTGGTATCAGTACAGGTGACAACTGGCGGACTGACTGCTTCCATAATTGGTCCAGCTGGTGGTCCGCTGGCCGGTTCCTCAGACTCGCCGCAGGTGACCACAAGAAGGAAAACAAGTACAACAACGAGCGCCACTGAGCATGCCGCCAGGTGGCCAAACAAACGATCATTTCTGATTTTGAACATCAATACTATCCTCCGATCAGGGATAAATCACTCTCTCAATATAGTCATTTTCCAAGAATAACCTACACGAAAATATGCATCGTTACCGACCTGCAGCTGTCACGGCGGCGCTATCGGCACCAATCAATGGTCGCAGCAGGTTGTGGTAACCAACGCTGAAAATCGAAAGCGCTTTCTCGTTGTATTCTGCCGTCATCTCCGCCAGTGAGTCGGCAAGGTTGACCGTCACGTCGGGCAAACGATACAATCTCGGCGACCCGCGCCCTCGCTGCGGAGAAACAAGGTAGTATCCATTCTGAATGAAACCGAGGTAGTACCATTCCGAGAGGTACGCAAAAGGCTCCACTGTGGAGGTGGAATCGAGAAGATCACGTCCAAATGAGTAGTCATCGTAATCAAGCTTAACCAGCCCCATGATTGTCGCGAGGATGTCCATCTGGCTGCCCAGCTGATCGGTGCGGACATCGCGCGGCAAGTTGTCTCGGGTGTCGAGTATCAGCATGGGGATATGCACGCGGCTGGGATCCATCCGAATCCGTTTCCGTCCACCTGCACCGTTATCGGAAGTAATAACGACAATAGTGTTGGCAAAAGCGGTGTCAGTCTGAACGGTTCGGATAAACCGCCCCAGCGCCCAGTCAGAATACTTAAACGCGTTGAGGATATCTTCATCCGGTGTTCCCGATGGCACCCGCTGGAAGGGAACGTCGGGCACAAGCCACGGCCCGTGGTTGGACGCGGTTAGAATCGTGGCAAAGAAACGTTTGCCGTTGAAATTGCCAATCTCTTCAATGGCACGATCAAACATGACGTGGTCGGGCACGCCCCACGTACCGAGATGCAATTCTTCATCAAAATCAAGAGCCGACACCACCCGCTGGAAACCGTTTGATATCATAAAACCCTTGATGTTATCCCAGTGAGGATCGTGCGGCAAAATGAAGACTGTCTCATAGTTGTAAGCACGGAGAATCGACGGCAGACCCCAGAGGTGATAGTCACCCCGTACCTGTTTCATCAGTCCCTTACCCAGCAAGTGCGGGTACCCGAAGAGAGGTGCAAATATGCCGGAGTACGTATGCATCCCTTCGGAATACATGTTGGTAAATAACAAACCATCTTCGGTAAGCGAATCAAAACAGGGCGAAAGTGGGATGTCGAAAATATTGTCCAGGGCGTCGATCTTGGTGACCCCAAACGATTCCATAATGATCAGGATGACGTTGGGCGGATCGCCGGAGGGAGGATCAAAAACAATCCGACGATGGATTCTCTGGTTCTGCACCGCGGCATCGTCAACGCTCAGGCCGATAAGATTTCGGATTGTCGTCTCGGCGTTCGGGCGCGAGATATCTTCGGCGAATTTTCGAAGGTCTTCCTTCTCGTCGGAACTATAAACAGCATCATGCAAGAATGTATAGACCGGATTCAGAGCCAGTTGGTTGGCGAATTCGTGTTCTGAAAAATAAGCCACGCCCCAGCGGATGACAGTCTTGTCGGTGATCCGGCCTCGCGCCCCGCCAAAGAGAATGACCATCAGGGGCAATAGATACAGTAAATGAACCCAGAAGGGTGAGATGAAAAAACTCCTGAATAGCCACCGTTGCAGACGCCGAACAACCCAGATGAAAGCGACCAGAACTACCGCGTAGAGGATCAGGTATCCGAACACGGGGTATGTTTCCCAGACCATCTGTATCATCATACCGGGGGTGTCATCCCATTGTCCGGCGATACCGTTAAGGCGAACGTTGAAAAAATCGAAGAACTCAATATCGACCAGATGCAGCGAAAAAGCTCCGGCGGCACAGAGGCTCAGGATGATCGTATGAACGAGACGAACAGTTCTATTGCGGGCGATATCGACCAGCGGTATGACCGCCAGAAGGCTAAGCGGCATCATGATAAACGATGCTATCAAAATGTCAAAGCGGGCGCCAACCAGAAATGATTTCGCGAGGATAGCAACGGGGACGTTGGCGGCACCGTCATCGACAATTGCCAGCAGAATCAACCGCCACAATTCAAAAAAAGCCACCAGAACAATACCGACCAGAAGACAGTATATTACCGGGCGAGAGATATACCTGCTGTCGAGCTTCATTGCACACACACAATCAGAATTGGCATTTGCCTATGGTGCACAATCATCGACTGATTGTCAAGGAGGGCGCACTGTTTGGCTAACTCGGAGATACCAAAAAGTCGGGTACCCTTTCGGATACCCGACTCTCTGTCTAACTAAATCATCTTCGGTGACGGATCAGAACTGCACCTTGAAGGTGAAGTACTGGTTGTCATCAAAGACGTCCGACTCTTGCCAGGTGTACTCGAAGCACAACTCGGTGTCACCCAACTCATAGATCAAGCCAGCGCCCATGCAATAGCCGTAGATGTAATTATCCTGGTCAGAGTAAGTGTATCCTCCTCGCAGGAAATAGTGTTCATCGTAGGCGTATTCAACACCGCCTTGCCATGAATCATGGGACTGATTATTGGCACGAAAGTTCCCTGAAACGGTGGCGAAGTTTGGTCCGGAATCAAGGAAATTATAGGCCATTCCCATGTTAATTGAGGTCGGCAGTTCGAAGCCCACATTTCGAGAAGAGACCGGCCGTCTTTCGTCCGTCGGTATGCGGTCAAACCCGCGGCCGGAGAACTTCATGTCTGGCCCGTAGTTCTTCATAACAAATCCGAGTGTCAACCCACGAAATCTCGTTTCGTACGTGAATCCGAAATCGAATGCGAACCCGGTGGCGGAAACTTCGAAAATGCTTTCGTTAATCACGTGAGCCGTGAGCCCAAAATTGACGTTGGTCGTGACAACTCGGGCATAAGTGAGCCCAATCACGGTCAAAGACGGGCTGAACACTCGACCGGTACCGTCCGGAAAATCCTCCGTGGTCTCTTCTATATCGCCGATATTCACCGCCTTTACCGAGACTGCGATGGTACCGAAATCCTCGATATGGGTACCTACAGCGGCGTATTCGACGTCGATATCAGCCAGGTACGGGAGGTGTGTAAACATCGCTTCCGTTCCATCGAGGAGGTTGGCGAGACCTGCCGGGTTCCAGTATATGGCATCCACGCCATAGGAGTTGGCCACTACAGACCCGCCCAGAGCCGCACCGCGGGAGCCGGCCGGAATCAGCAACTCCTGTGCTCCGGCAGTTCCTATTCTGTTGGAGTTCCCCGCGTAGGCCGAGCTCAGTCCTACGGCAAGGATCACAATTACTGCAAGTAATATCTTGTTTTTCATAATACCTTACCTTCCCTGATTAGTACTGATCTAACAGCTCTACTTCGGTGAAAACAGCCATCTTGCCTATCTTCTGCCCGAAAGCGGGAGCATCGACAACATATATGAAGATTCCTGAGCCAACCGGCACACCGTAACTATTTAGAAGATTCCAAGTGAGCTGGGTTGCGGTAAGATCCTCCTTTTCAAGTACTCTCACCTGGTCACCACTCAAGTTATATATGGAGATGGTGCATTCGGTCGGCAGATTGGTAAATTTCATTTCGCGCTTGTCAAGACTCGCATCGTAGTCGGAGAACAGGTAGTACGGATTAGGCACCGCCTTGATATTGTCCAGCAACGTCTCCGATCCGGTGGAGGCCACCGTCGGAGCATAACCTGACGTGGAGAAACTGTATACGTCACCGGCACCATTAGGTTTAGCGGTAGAAATCCTGAAGATAGTACCTTGTTCCGGGACATCCTGGTTGAACGGCGGTTCAATGCCGCCATTCCAGTTAACCAAAACGGTTCTGGCAAGAATCTCGTTACCGAGATAGCTGTAGTCGTACGTCCCGGCCAGCATGTCAACTTCATTGGCCAGATATCCGGCTTCGCCCGGCGTCATATCAGTCGGAGTGTACCAGTAGACCCAGTCGGTGAAGGGATCATCATCGCCGCCGGAGACAGAATGTTCGCAGTCACCAGAGCAAGTCCCGTCGGCATCGGACCCGTAGCTCTCCAGGGAGTAGATGTTATCGCCCGACCAGTCGGGATTGGCATCATCAATGATAAGGATGACCAGACGAACGTCATCGCTGGCATCGTCCGGCGTGCCGATGCCGATATTCCACAGCTCG
>DAOUUR010000421.1 GCA_030668045.1 bacterium | reverse complement strand
CCCCTGCCGGAATTTCAAATTCACCGGAATCAATTTTACCTAGTAAGTAATTCTGAGCATCCTCAACAACATCCACTTCGGCATAACCCGGCTTTTGATCAAAAATAACGTATCCGATCAGAAAAGTATCCTCGGCCTTGATGACCATCTGTCCACGTACAAATTCAATCTCGGCAAGTTCCGTTAGCGGAATTTGGGTGCCGTCCATAGCCGGGATGAGAATCCTGCCCAACTCTTCCAATGTGTTGCGAAGCTCGCGTGGGTACTGAACCCGAACCGGATACCTTTCCCGCCCCTCGACCGTGGTAGTAACATTTTTACCACCGATAGCAACTTCAATAACATCCTGCACTTGACGAATACTTAACCCAAACCGAGCAATCGCTTCGCGATTTATGTCTATTTCAAGATAAGGCTTTCCGACAATACGATCAGCAAACACCGCCGCTGGTTCCACGGACGGAATTTCTTTTAAGTACTTTTCAATGTTCAATCCAACCTGTTCAATTGTCTCAAGATCAGGTCCTTTAACCTTCACGCCCATCGGTGCCCGCATTCCCGACTGCAGCATCACGATCCGTGCGGCGATAGGTTGCAGCATTGGCGCAGAGGTAGTTCCTATCAGTTTTCCCGCCTTGACAATCTCGTTCCAAATATCTTTGGGCGTCTTAATATGTTCCCGCCAATTGCGGAACGGCCGACCATCGTTATCGGGGATCAACTCTCCGAAATCATCCCTGACGAACTCGTTTGATTCTTCGTCAAATCGGAATTCGACTCTATGGCCATTCTTATCTATAACATACTCCGGCTTGTAATTAATGACCGTTTCGATCATAGAAATAGGCGCCGGGTCCAGCGGTGTTTCAGCCCGTCCAAGTTTACCGACAACCGATTCGATCTCTGGAATCGCCGTAAAAGCTTTATCCTGCAACTGGAGTATTTCAAGCGTTTCGCCAATTGAGCCATGAGGCATTGTGGTCGGCATATATAAAAAGGAACCTTCATCAAGGTCCGGCATAAACTCTTTGCCAAGTCCCGGGAAAGTGTGATTCAGTGTCGAGTAAACCGCATTCGATTTTAGCCAGTTCGGCATAAACCCGGCTAACTTATCGAATCCAAGCCAGACAGATCCGCCAAACAGAATCAGAATAATCGGTAGCAGAAGAAATTTACCCTTGTTGGCCAAACACCATCGAAGAATCGGCTCATACCATCGAATAAGAAGTTGAAAGAGAAACAGGATACTCCCCATTAACAGGACGACAAAAATAAAATTAAGGATACTTCCGGCCTGAACTCCAAGCGGCTCCCAGTGTTCGGATAGTATTGCTGCAACGACCACAACAAGGAGATAGTTAAAAGCTTTTGGCAGGGCAGTCTGAAGTTTGCCGGGAATGCGATCCTTAAATCGCAGGTAAGCGGCAAAAATAATCAGGCCCAGGCTTGTCAGCCAAAAGGACCAAAACATAAGAACCACACCTGCGAGCGTCAGCCCGAGAGGCAAATATTTTTTGGTGGCCGAAAGACTCAATTTTCGACCGAACAGGACATGTGCAAAAGTTGGTATAATCGTCAGCGCGATTACTACCGAGGCGAGCAAGGCAAAGGTCTTGGTATATGCCAGAGGTTTAAATAGTTTTCCCTCTGCAGCTTCCATAGTAAATACCGGCAGGAATGACACAATGGTAGTAGCAATGGCTGTCAGCACGGCACCGCCAACTTCCGAAGCCGCGGTAAAGATGACTTGCCGTCGATTTGCACCCGGTGGCGCGTTATCCAAGTGCTTGAGGATATTCTCACATACAACTATCCCCATATCAACAATTGTTCCGATAGCAATCGCAATCCCCGACAAGGCGACAATATTGGCATCGACATTAAACTGTTTCATCGCAATAAAAACAGTCAGGACCGTGAGCGGCAGTAAGCCTGAAATTAAGAGCGAACTGCGAATATGCATGACCATCACCAGCACTACGATGATGGTGACAAGAATTTCATCTACCAGTGCAGTATTTAACGTGCCCAGTGTCTCATGGATCAAACCGGAGCGGTCATAGAAGGGAACGACCGTAACCTGCGATTCACGGCCATCGGCAAGAATCTTTCTGGGCAGTCCCGGCGAGATTTCGGCAATTTTCTTCTTTATGTTTTTAATTGTCGCCAATGGGTTTTCGCCGTATCGAACAACCGCAACGCCACCGACAGCTTCAGCTCCGCCTTTATCCAGAGCACCGCGACGAATAGCCGGGCCGAGTGAAACATTTGCAACATCCTTGATACGAATCGGGACATTGCCGCTCTGCTTTATTACTGAGTTTTCAATATCATCAAGACTTTCGATCAATCCAAGCCCGCGAATAACGTACTCTACTCTGTTTATCTCTATCGTACGTGCACCGACATCGACATTGGACATCTTGACAGCCATAAACACGTCGGAGAGCTTCACGTCATGGGCACGCATCGCTTCCGGGTTGACATCGATCTGGTATTCCTGCACAAAGCCCCCGATAGAGGCGACCTCGGAGACACCATCGGCCGATTGTAGTGCATACCGCACGGTCCAATCCTGAATTGAGCGTAGTTCATGCAGATCCCATCCACCGGTAGGATTTCCATCTTTGTCGCGTCCTTCAAGTGTGTACCAGAAAATCTGCCCCAGGGCTGTCGCGTCTGGTCCCAGAGCCGGTTGGACTCCCGTTGGCAATGTCCCCGGCGATAGTGAATTGAGCTTCTCCAGCACGCGTGATCGTGACCAATAAAACTCCACATCGTCTTTGAAAATCAGATAGATAGATGAGAAACCAAAAAAGGAATAGCTGCGAATT
>DAOUUR010000191.1 GCA_030668045.1 bacterium | reverse complement strand
GGAGTCTATCGGTTCCGGCCTCTGCGCCCCGTGCGGGTGCTCCGGTCCGGCATAGACATACAATTTCTTAAACATTTTGCGACCCAGACGATTCTTGGGAAGCATCCTTCTAACCGCCAGCGAGAATACCTGGTCCGGCCTCTTTTCCATCTTCTCGGCCAGAGTAACGGTTCTCAGCCCACCCGGATAACCGGAGTAGCTGTAGTACCGCTGTTGTTTCATCTTGTTGGCACCTTTGACTTTCACGCCCGCGGCATTGATCGCCACCACATGGTCACCGGTATCGATATGACGTGTGAAGATCGGCTTGTCTTTGCCGGTTAACTTATTGGCCACCTTGACCGCTGAGCGTCCCAGGTTCGCGCCGTCCAGGTCAATGACAACCCAACGCCGTTTGGCGGGGTCAATTTTTGGGAGAAACGTCTTCATTGCTAACCTTAATCACCTTTACGATTTCACTCGTTCCAAAAACAAAAAGCCACAAAATATAGTGACAATCTCAAACTTGTCAACAGAAACCATTGAAAATCTCAAAGACCCTGATAATCAGTTTGGTAGCATCGTTTATAGTATCGACCACACGGCCAAGATATTTAACAGTAGCAAGTTAGGCCGACAGCATGCTGCTCCAAATCGCTAAAACAGACCGATAATTCCCGGCCAGGTCTCCGAAAATTATGCCAAAACAAACCGTCGAAGTTGAAAACTAACGTTTTTTGGGGGACGACTTGTGCAGCTTGAGCTTGAAATGGTCATCATATCGGTGCCGGGATGAGCACTTGCCGCAGGAGGCCATCACCAACCGTTTCTGGCGCGGGTACTCGGTTTGGCAGGCCGGACAGACATAGACATAACGAGGCGGGCGACGGAGCGAAGGGTGTGCTTTGGCCCGGACCGAGGCTCCAATTCGAGCCGCTACAGCCTTAAACGCAGCATCATGACGCCAGTGCCGTTGATGGATCATCTCATGCTTGAGCGTATCTTCGATATCATCGGGGAAAAGCTCGTGATATTTTCGCCCGAGTCGGATCATCCGGTTCGTACGGTCATACAAACCGGCGCTGGCCATGCGGGTAGAATACTCGATTGATACCGGCGACAACTCACCGCCGAAGTACTGCCGATTGAAAATATCGTACATGACATACAGCGTGCGCACGGACGGTAGCGAGTCGATACCCAGCGCAACGGCGTTACGGTCGAGATCGGGAGTCAACGAAGTTTGCGCTGGTGTCCGTCGGGCGTGTTCGGCAATCTTAGTATAGAGAGTAGCCGGGGCTGGTTTGGTCAGATTATCAGGAATCAAGCCGCCTATAGGGACCAGACGGTTTGTTGCTAGCGACTGCTCTTCGGTCACGACCGGGAAAAGGTCGAGGTTGGCGGCTTTGAGGGCGCGTTTGTGGGCTTTACTTTTCCGCATCGTCGGGTATCCGTATTGTTGCTTATCTATATATGTATCGGCCAGACAGCTAACAACTTTTAACGGCACAAGTGTGGGGAGAGGGGCACAAGGGGCTACCTAATAGGCCATCTCAGTAGTCAACTGGGTCGAATTCGAGAGCGAATGCGGATTTTGACTTAACTGCCTGATACAACTTGGCGTGAATTGCATTTTCTCGCAGTACATTCTTGATATCAGTCTTATGCTCTTCAAGCATTTCGCATCCAAGGATTACCTCTACGATGGCCTCTTTTGGAATGACGAGGGGCTCATCCGTCTTCCGCATCAGGATGTATCGCCATTCGCGCTCATATCCCCAATCCGCTGACTTCGTCCTGAACTGTTGGAACAACCACTCTTTATCGTCCCCTTCAAATGTATTCCACGCTGGGTACTCAGCGTAGTATTCGACACATAGTTCCTCCACAGGATCCTCCACAAGAACTTTGTCGTTCTCCTCCAACGTCTTGAAATGCTTTCTGAGCACATCGCTATCAAGGCCAACGCAGAACCCCTTGTGCGAGTCAGAATAGTGTGACCACATCAGCAAATTGTCTTTTACTTCAGAAACAGTAAAGAGGCCAAATTTGCTGTACTTGTCTTTTTGGAGTTCGTCATGAACCTGTGCCAGACGTTTATCGTCTTTGAATATCCCGCTTTCGCACAACTCAGTCGCCTCGGCATCCACCCTGGCTTCGTCCCATTCGGGATTTGTCTCAGGCAAACGTTCCCTGCAAAAAGACATGTACTCCTCATCAGTCGCAATATCCAACCGAGGTGGGATGGCGCAATCGAAAGGATCGTTGAACTTTCGGGCTGATGCAAAGTATGCAACGTTGTCGGTTAGAATCTGTCTATCATAATTGGGTTTGTTCTTGTTCTTGTTGACCCAACTTCGATATTTGTAAACGACCTTCGGAATCTTGGAAGACATGCTTGCATGCTCAACCCCTCTATCAGTCACATAAGCTGTGACCAGGTTGTGGGGGGTGACATCAAAGGCGGGTGAAAAAACAGCTACGCCATCGGGGGCGGTGCGGCGACCAAAACCTTCGGTGACTTCTTCGGCGGCGCGTTCTTCGATCACAATATCATCACCCGACTCAATCGCATCATCAAATGTCGAGTACGGCGCCGCCACGTAGAATGGAACGTTGTGCGCTTTGGCCAGAACAGCCAAAGGGTATGTTCCGATCTTGTTGGCAAAGTCACCGTTTTTTGCGATCCGGTCTGCACCTACTATGACATGGTCGATCTTCCCCTGTTGCATCAGCATCCCGGCAGTGGAGTCTGTGATTAGCGTGACATCAATTCCCGCCTGCCCGAGTTCCCAGGCCGTCAGTCGTGCGCCCTGCAGGAGGGGGCGGGTTTCATCAGCATATACTTTGACCTTCTTGCCCTGCTCCTGACATGTATAGATCACCCCAAGCGCGGTGCCGATACCACCGGTCGCCAACGCCCCGGCGTTACAGTGGGTGAGGATAGTGTCACCGTCGTTTATCAAGGCCGCGCCGATGGCACCGATCTTCTGGCACAAAATGCGATCTTCCTCGTGGATCGCCAGAGCGATACGTCGCGCATCTTTCGCGATATCTGAATCATCGGACAAGGCTTTGAGAGTTCGGTCAATCGCCCACATCAGATTGACCGCCGTCGGACGGGCGGCCTTTATCTCCTCCCCCACCCGTTGCATGTAAGCGCGGTCAACCTGCGGATTTTCTCCGGCGGCGATTGCTATACCATAAGCAGCGGCAATACCGATAGCAGGAGCGCCCCGAACGGCCAAAGATTTTATCGCCGCGATGATGTCAGTGTAGTTGGTAAGGTCAAGATAGACCAACTCACCCGGCAGTCGTGTCTGATCGATAATTCGCAGCGTGTTGTCGATTAGTTCAAGCGTTTTGATGTTCATAAGGTCACTGGCCCATCATCTGGAGAATCACTGTTCTTGATCGTGCCTTGTTGTCAAACTCCAGGAACACGATCTGCTGCCAGGCGCCCAGTGTCATCTTGCCAGCGACAAACGGGACGGTGATATCCGACCCCATCAGGGCCGAACGAAGATGCGAAAAGCCGTTACCGTCGTGCCACGTGTTGTCGTGCTCATAGGCACGGTCGGATGGGATCAGTTTTTCCATCAGTTCGGGCAGGTCTTTTATCAAGCCCGGTTCGTACTCAATGGTCGTGATGCCGGTCGTGGCTCCGGGCGCGAAGGCGGTTATGGTGCCATCAGTCAGACCCGACCGACCAAGCGCCTGTGCCATCTCGGAAGTAATGTCAACGATGTCGCCCGGTCCCGACGTATTGAATGTTATCTCTTCAGTCTTTACTGTCATATCACTTGTACAGGAATCGTTTAACTTTTTTAGTCGATGTTTTCTCCAACTCCTCAAACCTGATTTCCCATCCGGTGATTCGTTTGTAGTCAGCCACTTTCTGATTGAAGACGCCGAATTCCTTTTCGATAATTTCGTGGACGCGAGTTGTATTGGGGAAGTACGGATCAATACCGTGACTTTCTTTCAACTGATCAAGATCGGGCACGACGATAGCACGCACTTCCTCCCCCTGCCGGTTCTCTTTGGGACGACCAAAAACAACCGCCTCGGCAATAGCGGCAGACTCCAGCAGACGTTCCTCAAGTTCCTCAGGGTAGATATTTTTCCCCGCCGCTGAGACAATCAACGACTTGCATCGTCCGGTAATCCACAGGTGGCCTTTGCGTAGTGTCCCCAAATCGCCGGTGTAGAGCCAGCCGTCTCTGATCAGTTTGACGGTCTCCTCAGGATTGTCGCGATAGCCGGGGGTGACGTTTTCCCCTCTGACCAGGATTTCACCGATACCATCGGAGTCCGGGTTGTCAATTCTGGTTTCAACATTAAAGAGCGGTGGTCCTACCGATCCGAACTGGATAACGGCAATGCGATTTACCGTTACCACCGGAGAGCATTCAGTCAACCCGTAGCCCTGAATAAAATCGATCCCCAGATAATTGAAGAAAGCGACGATGCGTGGCGAGATAGCAGCCCCACCGGAGACGAACAACCGTACCGAGCCAAGACCGACTTTTTCCCTCAGGGGCGCAAAGAGTGTCCGTCCCAGTCTCAGGCCGAGTTTCCATCCGGCGCGCGACATATTGAACAGCAGATTGAAAGCCAGTCTTTTGCCCGCCGGGGCAGCCTCTATCCCCCTGCGAATCGAGATATACATTTTTTCATAGAGGAGGGGAACCGCTGCCATGACAGTTACTTCACTGCAGCGAATATCTTCAATAATTTCCTTGGACTTAAGCGATCTGGAATAGACAATCGTCATGCCACACAGGAGGGGCGTAATCATGCCGATCATCGCCTCAAACGTATGATGCAGCGGCAAAACTGAATAACCGTTGTCTTCTGAGGTGAGCATGCAGGCATCAATGATGCCCTCGTAGTTCGACAACAGATTACGATGCGTCAACTCAACTGCCTTGGGCGCACCGGTTGTTCCGGAAGTATAGATCAACGCGGCTACCGGCACGTCGGTTGGCACGGGCACCTGCGTTCCCTTGTCTGCCATAATCTCAAACCAACTCTGCGACGAGACCTCCTCAAATGAAATCACCGTTGTGATACTGTCAAAACCGTCCACCATTTGCTCGAACTGACCGGAGACAAAGATAACCTTCAGACCGGCGTGTTCGATTATCCTGGCAATTTCATTCTCTTTGAGGTTGGCATCTATCGGAACAACCGTCCCCCCCGCTTTCAGTATCGCAAAGTAAGCAACCGACCATTCCGGTCTGTTTTCCGAGAGGATACCTATCTCCGGTATTGGCAGCAGATCGTTGCCAATAAGCCCGGCCGCCAGACGGTCGATCATCTGTCCAACTTCCCGATAGGTGTAACTGTACCCCCGGCCACCTTCGGCCTTTAGCGCGATCAGGTCGGCATGTTTTTCGATCGAACGATCCAGAGCGCTCGGTAGAAATGTGCCGGTTTTACGGCCTGATTCTGCTTGAGAAGCCATACATACAATTTACGCGTCGGAGTGTTCATTGAAAAGGGAAATATAACGCCGAACACTGACCGG
>DAOUUR010000569.1 GCA_030668045.1 bacterium | reverse complement strand
TAGCTCCCAATGGTAGAGGTGTGCCTCGGGAGATTTCGAATTCATCGTTGACAATATCGAGAAGGTTGCCCCGTGCTTCGGGTGCCGCCTCCGGTGTGGTTTTGCTCGTCTTCATAGTTGTCGTAACCTCATTAGGGTTGCTGGCTTGATCGTGTCTGTCAAATCACCTTTGGTTTCATCTTTCCGGTAGCATCACGGATCGCTGCGCCGTCGGATTCCCAACCCGGCTTTCCGGCCAGGGAGAACATCGCTCTCTTATACGCTTCCACTCCCGGTTGGATAAATGGATTATGTCCGGCAAGATATCCAGAGAGAGCGACGGAGCGTTCCATCATAAAGTAGAACTGTCCGATGTTGAAAGCATTTCGTCGCGGGATGTTGATTGTCATGTTTGGCACGCCGCCCTCAAAGTGAGCGTAGGCTGGACCATCGACAACCAGCTGGTTGACAAAGCTCAATGTTCTGTCGTTTTCTGGCAGGTAATTCAGGCCGTCCTCGTTCTCCGAATCGACCGGAATATCGAGGTCGTTATCGCTCTGGACCAGACGCAGGAAAGTTTCCATGATGTTTCGTTCGCCGTCCTGAACCATCTGGCCGTTGGCGTGGAGTTTTTCTGAGTACATCGACGGTGACACCCACATACCAAAACCGTGATGCCCTTCGCTTTCGGGGAATATCTGTTCCATCCAGCGAGTTAACTGATAGATCGCCGATGAATTGGTAGCTACAACTTCGATTTTTTTGCCTTTTTCGTGGGCAAGATGCCTGACCGCTGCGTGAACCATAGCGAGATTCGACCAGAAGTCGTCGCCATCGGTTCGCTCCTTCATGTGACGAAATCCGGCGGTGAATTCGTGGATATCAATCCCCGCCATAGCCAGTCCCACCAGGCCAACATCTGTCAGTACCGAAAACCGTCCGCCAACGTTACCGGGGACAACGAACGATCGGTAGCCATTGCGCTCGGTTAGTGATCGGAGAGCGCCTTTGGTCGGATCGGTAGTGGCGATAATCAGCTCGGGAGCTTTTTCGCCATACTGATCTTCAAGTATCCTGCGCAGCACACGGAACGCGATAGCGGTCTCAGTTGTCGTTCCCGATTTGGAAATGACGTTCAGTCCAATACGCTTGCCCTGCAGCATATCGAGAGTGTCGCGGAAGAAATCGGGATCGGTGTTTTGCCCAAGAAAATATACTTCGGGTGCACCATTTCTGGCGTCCCGTGACAATTTATTGAAATAGGTATGGGTCAGCGCCTTGAAAGTAGCTTCGATACCGAGATACGAGCCGCCGATTCCCAACGATACAAAAGCGTCAATCTGTTCGGATAGCTGACCGGTAACAGCCATTATCTCATCAAGATGCTCAGTGGTGATCTCATCGGGAAGCGACTGCCACCCGAGCATCGGTGTATCACCATCCCGGCAGTCGCCTTCGCCCTCTTTCAACCGACGGTGTTGCTCGACGATTTTTGGCGCGAAGCGATCCAGCTCATCGGAGGAGATGAACGGGTCGTCATCGGCTGGATTGAGGATATGGGTGATATCCAGACCGATCCGATTGGAATGGACAAACTCGGTATCAGGAGTCAGCGTGTAGCACCTGCCAGCCGACTCCCGGTGTCTTGTGATGGTGCCGTTTTCTTCAAGCAGGGACGGCATTTTTTTGTCTCTTATTTGATGTACCCTTGATTTTTCCAGCGCTGCCGAGTAGCAGTATCTTGTGACGGACGACCTCAATAATATCGTTGCGGGCTTGACCGAGAATCTTTCGTGGATCAAACAACTCCGGTTTTTCAGAAAGGGTCTTACGAACCGAAGCGGTGAAAGCGAGTCTCAAGTCGGTATCGATGTTGATCTTGTTGATACCCCGGGTGATCGCTTTGCGGTAGGCTTCGTCGGGGACACCTTTGGCATCGGCAATCTGGCCAC
>DAOUUR010000299.1 GCA_030668045.1 bacterium | reverse complement strand
TTCGAAGGCAGATCGGCCCAGTACTTTTCGGCCAGGTTGAAAATATGGTCGGGGTCAACATCACCCACTATCGCCAGGGTCATGTTCGATGGTACATAATATTTTTCAAACTGGGCGGTGACAGCCTCCCGCGAGTAGTTGTATATGTCGGACATGTGACCAACCACGGAATAGCTGTACGGGTGAGCAGAGAACCCGGCCCACTGCAGGGCATCAAGGCAGCGTCGGAATGGATTATTCTCCAGCACCTGTCGCCTTTCCTCGGAAATCACGCCGCGCTCCTGGTACATCTCACGAAAGACCGGATGGCGGAAGCGTTCAGATTCAACAGCCATCCACAACTCGATCTTATTGGACGGCAGGCTCATGGTGTATCGCGTGAAGTCCTTTGATGTGCCGGCGTTGACGTCGACAGCACCCTCAGGTTCAAAAGCCTGGTCGATAGCGTTGGGCACCACAAACGAACTTGCGACTAACATAGCGGTCTCAAGCGCCTGAGTCAGTTCGGCGATCCGCGCAGAATCGGCGAAGCGGCCTTTTTTCTTCTCGGAACGAAGCAGATGATCGAGAGAATCTTCAACCTGCATCGCTTCAAGTTCCGAGGCAAAGTCGGTGGTTCCCAGCACACGGGTACCCTTAAAAGCCATGTGTTCCAGCATGTGGGCAACACCGGTGTACTCTTTGGGGTCATCGACACCGCCGGCATTGACGAAGGTAACGCAGGAAACCACTGGGGCATCATGACGTTCCATCACAATCACCTTTAGGCCATTGGCAAGGGTGTACTCGGAGACCGAATTCTCCAGACCGGAAAAATCAAATGCCAGAACCGGCGAGAGGAGACAGCAGACAAGGAAGGTGGTCATAAGAGCAATCTGGGGGACGCGTTTTTTCATTGGTTCCTCCGGGGATAGTTATCGTTCTGAAATCTCATCAAATGGTATGATTGCAGCATGCTTGTTTACTACGAGATAAGCAGCAAAATGTTTGAGTATTGTTCCAGGCCGTATCGTCGGCACGTCGTTGGGCAACGACCTACCACCAACGGATCAGTTTGGGCTTGATCGTGTGCGGGAGAGTGTCGCTTTGTGGAATGATTCGTGCCGTGATGCCGAACCGGCCAGATTCCAGGCACTGAACTTCGCCACGGAACGAATAGACTCCGTCGTTACCCTTGGAAGCCGAGCCATTGAGGTTAGCCTCAATCGGAGTGAAGTCACGTATCTGCTCCTGCGAGTTAAGCAGACCAGCGACAACTTCGACACGAATATCCTCGGGCCGAATCTCACCGAGCCGAACCTTGATTGTAATTGGAAAATTTTGTCCAACATACAGGGTTGGTTCAAGTTCAGGAATCTCTACGTCCTCGATTTTGATCATGTCCCAACTGGCCGCCATCCGCTCGACCCATCCGGCGACCTCACGGGTGACGCCAAAGTCCTGCTGGCGCAATCTGGCTCCGGCGTCCATCGCCGGCAGGTAGAACATGTTGGTATAATCGATAAGCATCCGCTGAGCTGAAAACTTCTGTCCTGTGGATATGATAGCGGCTTTCATCCGGGCAATCCAATGGGTCGGCAGGCCAATCTCACTGGTATCGTAGAATAGCGGGATAACTTCTTTCTCAAGAGTGGTGTAAAGGGCTTCGGCGTCGAAATGATTTTGAGTGTCAACATTATCGTACTCTTCGCCGTTACCAATCTTGAACCCGACTTGATCGTCATACCCTTCGTCCCACCAACCGTCCAGAATCGATAGATTGAGCGCACCGTTGAGGCTGGCTTTCATCCCGGAGGTGCCCGATGCTTCCAGCGGGCGACGCGGATTGTTGAGCCAGATATCAGATCCCTGAACCAGATAGCGGCCGATGTTTATGTCGTAATCCTCAAGGAAGATTATCCGATTGCGGAAACGTTCTTCGGAGGCATAAGACACCAACTGTTTGATAATTTCTTTGCCCGGATTGTCCAACGGGTGTGCTTTGCCGGAGAAGATTATCTGGAGAGGGCGACGGTCGTTGTTGACTATGCGGTCAAGGCGGTCCGGGTCGGAGAAAATCAGGTTGCCGCGTTTGTATGTTGAGAATCGACGGGCAAAACCGATCGTGCACACCTGCGGATCAAGCACCTGGTCGGCTCGTTGAATCTCTATCTGGGGAGCGCCCCGGCGAATCAGTTGTTCCCGGAGTTTCTTGCGGGCAAAAAATACCAGCCGTTCCCGTCGTCGATTGTGAACGCGCCACAGCTCGGCATCGGGAATTTTCTCGATACCATCCCAGACATCGGTCGCCTCTGGTCGCTCAACGTACCGATGGCCAACATAAGAAACATACAGTTCCTTCATGTCATGACATATCCATGAGGACGGGTGGACGCCGTTGGTGACGGCTCGTATCGGTACTTCGTGGCGGGGACGGTTGGGCCAGATGTTGTGCCACATATCGCGCGCTATCCGGCTATGAAGTTTGGAAACGCCGTTGGCAAAAGCCGATGTTTTCAGAGCGGCTACGGTCATACCAAACGATTCGGTTTCATCATCGGGGATAGTTCGCCCCAGCGCCAGAAAATCTTTCCAGCTAATTCCCATCTTGGAGATCATCTTGCCGAGGTATCGATGAACAAGGACCGGATCGAATTTCTCGTTACCGGCCGGAACGGGAGTATGGGTGGTGAATATTGACGTTGACCAGACGTATTCGAGGCTTTCTTGGAAAGAAAGAGCGTGCTCTTCCATCAACCCGCGAACCCGCTCCAGCGTCAGAAACCAAGCGTGGCCTTCGTTCAGGTGAAATACGGAGGGCTGGATGCCGAGCGCCCGAAGAACCTTTGCTCCCCCAATCCCCAGCGCAATTTCCTGTCTGATACGCATATCTTTGTCGCCGCCGTACAGCACCGAGGTAATCTCCCGATGCTTCGACGGATTTTCCGGAAGATTGGTGTCGAGCAGATAAAGCGGCAAAACGCCGATATCGACTTTCCAAATCTGTATCTGGATCGGGGTAGCGTCAATATCAACAGAAACTCGCAATGGTTGATCGTTGTCATCTTTGACCATCTTCACCGGCATGTGATACCAGTCGTTCTCGACATACCGTTCCTGCTGCCAGCCATCGGCTGAGAGAATCTGGCGAAAATAACCGTAGCGGTAGAGCAGCCCAATACCGACAAACGGCAGACCCAGATCAGAGGCCGATTTGAGCGTATCACCGGAGAGAACCCCCAGCCCACCCGAATACACAGGCAGCCCGGTGTCGAGTCCGTACTCCAGCGAAAAATAAGCTATGGTCTCGTTGGTACGGTCAGCATGTTCACGCTCGAACCATTTTTTGCTCTTGAGGTACTCGTGATAATTGCGATAGACTCGATCAAGACTGGCCAGAAAACCCTCGTCCTTAGCCGCCGCCTGTAGTTTTTCCTGGGGCAGGCGGGAAAGCATCTCGACTGGATTCTGCCCACAGCTCTCCCACATCTGTGGATCGAGCCGGATAAAGAGCTTCACGAGGTCCCAGTTCCAGGAATACCAGAGGTTATGGGCCAGTTCCTGAAGGTTATTGATTTCTTTCGGTAGCCGTGGTAGTACTAAGAACTGTCTGACCTGCATCGGAGTTTTTCCTATCTTCAGTTTGTAACACGAGTTGCGATTCTACCTGTATTGCTTTTTATCGAGCGAATCAACAACAAATTTACATCCGATTCACACAACCGTTTTAATTGCTAAAGATTTGAGCGACCGATATGTTGGAACCAAATAAGATAAAAACAAACAATCAGGGAAATTACACTTTGAATAAGAAAATAAAACGTATTGGAATTCTGACTGGTGGTGGTGATTGCCCCGGTCTCAATGCCGTTATCCGGGCTATTGTCAAGACGGCTCATCACGAATACGATATCGAGATTATCGGGTT
>DAOUUR010000335.1 GCA_030668045.1 bacterium | reverse complement strand
GTTGTTGGGATAGGCGGCCGCGATCCTCAGCTCGCCGCCCCTGCCGGGTGGCGGTGACAACCAGGACTCCTCAGGCGCAAGATTGGCAGTCACCTGATTTCAGTCCGCCTGGCGTCTCAGGAACGCCGGAACCTCGAATTCGTCCTCTTCAATAATGGAAATAGTTGGGCGCCTTGCTTTCTCAGGGGGCTGCTCGGTATGGCCTTTACGGATGAAGGTCGGTATCTCAGGATCCTGATTTTTGTCTGCCATCCAGGTGGCCCGCCTGGGATCCAGGCCTCTCTCGATGTCGTCTTTTCCGAACCCGGTAGCGATGACTGTAACCATGAGATCGTCACCCATGGAGTCGTCCTCAACCCATCCGAAAATTATCTCGGCATCATCATGAACAGCTCCCCTGACGATGGCCGAGGCGGTCTGTATCTCCTGCATACCGATTCCCTTGCCTGCGGTGATGTTTATGAGAACAGCGGTAGCGCCGTCTATGCTGTTGTCTTCGAGCAGGGGGCTGGAGATAGCTGTCTGGGAGGCTTCAGGAGCTCGGTCATCACCCGCAGCCATCCCCGTTCCCATGAGTGCCCGGCCCTTGCCCTCCATTACCCGTTTGACGTCGGCAAAGTCCAAATTGATTCGTCCGGGTTTGGTTATGAGGTCGGATATTCCCTTCACCGCGCTGTGAAGGACATCGTCGACGATCTGAAACGCATCCGCTGCCAGTGCACCGTGTTTGATCACCGAGAAGATCCGGTCATTGGGGATAACGATCATGGTGTCAACAGATTTACGCAGTTCCTCCAGACCGTTTTCAGCGTTCTTCATTCGAACACGTCCCTCGAAATCAAAGGGCTTGGTCACGACCCCGACCGTCAACACGCCGGCCTCTCTAGCCAGGCTGGCCACTACTGGAGCGGCTCCGGTACCGGTTCCGCCTCCCATACCCGCTGTGATAAACACCATATCTGCGCCTATGAGGTTCTCCCGAATCAGGTCCTCGCTTTCCTCGGCAGCCTTCGCGCCGACCTCAGGGTCTGCACCTGCACCAAGGCCATGGGTCACCTCTATCCCCATCTGGATCCTGGTAGAAGCGATGGATTCCTTTAGCGCCTGTGAATCGGTGTTGGCGGCGATAAAGTCGACGTTCTTGAGACGTGAATTGATCATATTATTGATCGCGTTCCCGCCTCCGCCTCCGACACCGATGACCTTGATACTGGCCTTCAGGTCTTTGCTGTCCTCACTGAACTGAAACATTTGTCACCTCCCGTTATAGCTGGGCGACTTCCCCTCATCGCCCAACAACCATCTTGCCCCGAGTCCCGGGTTCCGCGTCCCGGGCTTCAGGATCTTTTGTCTCATCTACTGACTCCTGACTACTGGCTACTGAACTTAAAAGAACTCCTTCAGCCATCCCTTCATGCGAGCCAGGATCTTATCGAAGATCCTGGATTCATTGGTTCCGAAACCACCCTCCCCCCGGTGGGTCGTGGCGTACTTCACCAGGCCCACACCGGTGGCATACATGGGACTGTTGACGACATCCACCAGTCCACCGATATCCCGCGGATAACCTAGACGGACCGGAAGATTGAAAACCTGCTCAGCCAGTTCCGTCATTCCGTTCATGACCACTGTACCTCCCGTCAGGACAATCCCCGAGGCGACCCTGTCGTTGTATCCGGATTTTAGGATTTCCCGGTTGATCAGTTCAAAAAATTCTTCGGCCCTCGGTTCAATGATCTCGGCCAGCGAAATCCTTGAGACTTTTCTCAGTTTATGGCCTCCGACACCGGATACTTCCACTTCCTCATCTTCCTGGATCATGTCCACAAGTGCGCAGCCGTATTCTCTTTTAATCTTATCGGCCTCTGTAGCGGGGGTTCTCAAACCGTAAGCGATATCGTTGGTGAGGTTCAGGCCACCCAGGGCAAGGACAGCTGTGTGCTTGATGCTTCCCTCACCAAAAATAGCCACATCGGTAGTCCCTCCGCCGATATCGACAATCATCGAAGCGGTAGGGTCCGTGATGGGCAGTCCGGCACCGATTCCAGCAGCCATAGGTTCATCGACCAGGTAGACCCTGCGAGCGCCGGCCCGTTCGGCACTGTCGATTACCGCCCTGCGTTCGACGGCGGTAATTCCGCTCGGCACGGCGATGACCACTCGCGGCCTGACAAGCCCGCCCCGGCCGTGGACTTTCCGGATGAAATAGCTCAACATTGCTTCGGTGATTTCGAAGTCGCTGATTACGCCGTCCTTCAGAGGCCTGATGGCGCTGATCGAGCCCGGTGTTTTGCCTAACATTTCTTTAGCAACCAGCCCGACAGCTTCGCCGTTATTCAGGACAACATTGGTTCCTTTGCGGACAGCAACGACGGAGGGTTCATTGAGGACGATACCTTTGTCGCGGACACAAACAAGGGTCGTACAGGTACCCAGGTCGATACCCATATCCATGCTGAACCAACCTAAGATTGTGTCCAGTAGCACTTTCGACTCCTTTCTGAGATACCAATTTAAACTTTTGGAAAGCTTAAAATTCCTGCTTCGCTATCTTGTTATATAACTGCCGAGAGTTATTGTCAATAGCGATTCGGCTACTGTATTTTAAAAATTGTTTCGTACTGTGTGTAACATTGATAGGCGACAAACACTGCTGTGGCCAGAACTACACAAAATGCCACGGCAAGAATGACCGTATAAAGATTATCGGCTGCCGTTATTTTTTTACCACGACTCTGTGCAACTGGACTCATATATCAACCTCGCAAAGCAACACAATTAATCAAAATTGCGTTTTCTACAAATTAGTGCTGACTCTATCATCGATTTGTGGCTGATCCTGCGATTGGTCCTGTAGAAGTTCGAGCCAGCCAACTGCCTTCTCAGGCCAAACGTCCAAAATCACAATATCACAAATAAATTTATCGTTGCGCGTGAGATGAAATCTCATGCCTTCCTTGACACCGTCTGCCGCACCAATTGATATTTCGGCAAGGAGATTTTTCAAATCCACTTCGGTTATAGATCCGTTCAAATCGATATCTTTAGTGGGAGGTGTCAAGCGATCTGCCTCTTGTACCGCTGTAACAGGCATCGGTTCGGCGATTGCTTTGCCGTATTGTCGCAAGTATTGATCCAGCTTGTCTTGCAGCTCGGTTTTTTCTTCGAGCAGGCGTTTAGATTCTTCCTGTAACTGCTTTACTATCGCCATATTCTCCATGAGGGCTGCCGTTGTGTCTTTAAGCTCTTTTCCCTGCTTGATTAATGCAGCTTCCTTCAAATCCCGCTCAGTGAGGGCGTTTTTTACCAACTTCTCGTTATTTTCGATAGTTTTGGAGAAATCCATTACTTTTGCCTCCCATTTTTTGACTTTCCGATTTGCATCATCTCTTTCTCTTCCAGCAGTCGCCAGATCGCTCTTGAGCTGGCTAATTTGATCTCCGAGTGAGGCAATCTGCTCTCCCAGCTTTTCGGTGTCCCTGTCCTTTTCCTCAATTGTATTGTTTAGTTGTGTTTTTGCATTGTCTTCGTTCTTCTTTGCAGCCTGATAGCCGT
>DAOUUR010000302.1 GCA_030668045.1 bacterium | reverse complement strand
TGCCGAGTCGGCGAGACGTACTCAAACTCTTCACTGCGAGCAAACTGCGCAAATTCATCGACCCAGCTGTCATCGAAATCACCGCGCTGGAAGGCATCAATGATATCCTCAGCGTTACGATTGACAAAAGTCTGAAGCAACATCGAATTCTCAAGTTTCCGAGGAAACGGCCGGTCACGCTCCGAGGCTATGAAATGATCGGGCGACAGACCGCTGCCGATTTCGTGGAGGGCGGAATCAAATTCGTTGAGAAAGAGACCGCCATCAAGATAATAGCGTGACATGGTCAATCGAACGCCGCCACCATCTGGAAATTCTATGTACCCCTGCACCAATCCCTTGCCGAAAGTGGTATCGCCAACCAACACAGCGCGGTTCGCTTGCTTGAGAGCTCCGGCGACAATCTCCGAGGACGACGCCGAACCACCATCGACCAGTACCGCTATTGGCAAATTGTTGGTCAGGTCCTCACCGGTGGCATGCCATTGGCGATCATGCCAACGTGACCGGCCATCGGTACCAACAATGAAAGTCCCATCCTCAAGAAAAAGATCGGCAGTGCGTCGCGCCTCGCGGAAAAGACCACCTGGATTTCCACGCAGATCGAGGACAATACCAGTCAAATCGTTCTCTTCAGACAGGAGAGAATCCAGAGCCGCTTTGATGTCATCGGAAGTACCTGCATCGAAATCAAGAACGCGAATGTACAACGTGGAACTGTCAATGATACCCGCGTAGGCGACGTGAACAAACTGTATCACCGCTCGGGTGACGTTTACATTGAGCGTGTCGTTGTCCGCCGCGCGGTAGACCTTGAGCGTCACCGTGGTGCCTTCTTCTCCCCGAAGCATACGTGTCGCCACATTGAAACCGGTTTCAACTATCACCGTTGAATCAACCGCAATCAGCAGATCACCGGTCATCAGGCCAACATCGGCAGCCGGACCACCCTCGCGCACAGACATAATCATCAGCCCGTCATCATGTCCAACTACCGAGACGCCAATACCGCAGTAGGCACCTGAGAGTTCTTCGTCCATCTGTTCAAACCGTTCGGCGTCAACATAGGTGGAATAACGATCAAGGCGGTCAAACATCTGCTCACGGGCGGCATCAATAGCGACCTCCCAGTCAACCTGCTCGGGATACAGTTCACGGACCAGGCCGGCTGCTCGCACCATCACCAGAGCGTCGCCTATGAACGGATCGGAAAAAACGTACACTCCCATACTGCCGGCCATAACCAGGATAAGCATTACGAGGATGACCGTTCTAAAGAATTCCCGACGATCAACTGATGGTGTGTTGCTCATTTGAGATCGATTTTCCGAGCGAGTATTTTTCTTACATCATCAAAAACTGTTTTGATTGGACGCGATGCGTCGACAACCTTGACCCGTCGGCGTTCTTTACGTGCTATCTCAAGAAAACCTGCCCGTACCCTTCGGAAAAACTGGCTCGACTGAGATTCGAGTCGATCTTTATTCGACCCGCCTCGGGTCGCAGCGGTCTCCAGGTCAATATCAAATAGAAGAGTTAGGTTGGGAACCAGTCCGTTGACGGCAGTCCGGTTGAGCGTCTTGACCATCCTGATGTCGAGCTTGCGGCCGTACCCCTGATAGGCGGTCGTACTGTCGTAGAAACGGTCGCAGAGAACAACAAAACCACGGTCAAGCAGTGGTACAATCTCGCGGCTGACAATCTCGGCGCGGGCTGCTTCATAAAGAAAAAGTTCCGAGAGATCAGTTATCGACAGACGTTTATTCAACAGGATGTCACGGATCTTCTCCGAAACCATAGTCGAACCCGGCTCTCTCAACAACTTCACCTGATAGCCGCATGAGCTGAGCAGCTTGTAGGCCATCATCGCCTGAGTTGTCTTACCACAGCCGTCGATACCCTCAAATGTGATAAAATACGGAAGCTTTTTCACTTTCGGCATAATCGCAAATCCCTGTTGACAAAAAAACCGGCGACCAATTGATCGCCGGTTAAGTTAGACTAAGCAGGATGTGGAAAAAACTATTTTTTCCGTTTCACGACCCGCTTTTTGGTAGCCTTTTTCGCCGCCACTTTCGCCTTTTTGACAGCTGGTTTCTTCACCGCTGGCTTCTTGGCCGCAGCACGGGTTGTGCGTTTCTTGACTGAGGCAAACTTCCAGCCATACTTGACAATAAACTCCTCGGTCATCCGGCGAGCTTCTTCGTCAGTGTACTGAATCGGCGGTGACTTCTTGAAATACGATGACGGTGCGAACAGAGCACCCGAGAGACCGTTATCAAGCCCGAGCTTACAGCAGCGGATAGCATCAATGACCACACCGGCCGAGTTGGGGCTGTCCCAGACTTCCATCTTCATCTCGATATTGAGTGGCACGTTGCCGAAGGTTGTACCTTCCATCCGAATATACGCCCACTTGCGGTCGGAAAGCCATTCGACATAATCGGACGGACCAATATGGATGTTTCCCGGAGCGATTTCGTAGTCAAGCTGACTGGTCACCGCGTTGGTCTTGGAGATTTTCTTTGACTCAAGGCGCGACCGTTCCAGCATGTTGAGGAAATCGGTATTGCCACCAACATTAAGCTGGCTGGTACGATCCAACATGACACCACGCTCACGGAAGAGCCGAGTTAAGACACGATGGGCTATTGTAGCGCCGACCTGCGACTTGATATCATCGCCGATCACCGGCAGACCTTTCTCTTCAAATCGTTTCTGCCAGTACTTCTCACGAGCAATGAAAACCGGGATGCAATTGACAAAGCCGCAACCAGCTTCAAGAATCTGCTCGACATACCATTTGGTCGCTTCTTCCGAACCAACCGGCAGGTAGTTTACGACCACATCGGTCTTCGTATCTTTTAGTAGCTTGACGATATCAACCGTATCGCCGGGAGCCTTTTCGATAATCTGTGAGAGGTAGTGGCCAAGACCGTCGTGAGTCATCCCGCGATGCACCTTGACACCCATCTTCGGCACCTTGGAGAACGTGACAGTGTTGTTCGGCTTGGTGAAAATCGCCTCGGAAAGGTCTTTGCCGACCTTGTTCTTGTCGATATCGATCGCGGCGGAAAACTCCACATCCTTGATATGGTAACCACCGAGATTGGTATGCATCAGACCGGGGATAAGCTCGTCATCCTTAGCCTTCTTGTAGAACTCCACTCCCTGCACCAGTGAGGAAGCGCAGTTGCCAACACCAATAATCGCTACTCTGACTTTTGCCATGATTCAGATTCCCTTCTCTACTATTTGACTAATACAAGTAATCTAACATCGAACGGCCCAAATATCGAATACCGGGATCGGCCGGTCAATCCCAAACTGATCGCTTGACTCATTTATATATTTATGGTATATAAGTATTGACTATATGGTCATATTAATCCAAATCGGGAAGGAATCGCGTAAGACATGTCTCTTGATGAAAACCTCGTCGCCGAGTTGGTAAAGCGCGATATAATCGCCGATACTTTCCGACGCTTGCCGCCGGACAAGAAAGAGCGGATATACCGCGTCACCATTGAGCTTTTCGGCAACTACGGTTACGACGGCGTGGCCGTTGACCTGCTATGTCGGGAATGTGGAATTTCCAAAGGATCCTTTTTCCAATACTTTGCCTCAAAAAGCCATCTACTCGAATTCGATATTCTGGTGCTGGATGATTTCCTGGGCAAGTGGATCGATGAGGTCCGCCGGGCCGAAACGGCTGTCCTGGCCCGCGATCGCATTCAATATTTCTATCGTTCGGTCGTAATAAACACCCGCCTGTTCCGCACCGAGCAGACTTTCTACCTTTTTGTGACCAACGCATTGCAGCATGCCGGGGTGACGCTTGAGGGAATTGATCTGGAACGTCACTTCCATG
>DAOUUR010000486.1 GCA_030668045.1 bacterium | reverse complement strand
CCAACTTTTTTGCAGTTGAACCCATCCGGATAATGCGTAGGTGCATTCGGCGTTTCGGGCGACCGAGAAAAACCGTTCGGGGCCCCAGAGGCACAAATTTCCCCCCAGGCAGCCCAAATTTGAGCTTCTGCCCAAACGATTTTTCTCTCCAAGCGACTCCAAGGGCCTGATCTGTCAGGCTCACCTACGCATTATGCGGACGAACGGACTAATTCTGTGGTTGTAAGGGGACCGAGCGAATCGCTGGAAGTCGTTGCCGAGGTCGTCAAGGCATTGGATTCCCGCAGCGCGGCCGGAGTGGATGTGAAGGTCTTTCATCTGGAGTACGCCGACGCCGACAATACTGCCGAACTGATCAACGAGGTCTTTGGGGCGGATCGCAGTTCGTCGCGGTCCTCGAGCCGCGATGATATGCCCATGTCCTTTCGCCGGAGTCCCGGAGGTGGCGGCCAGACGATTGTGATAGGCGGCCTGGTGGAAGATCAACTGATTGAGAGTGTGAAAAAGATTCCGGGTCTGGGCGATCTGCCGGTGATCGGACATCTTTTCAAGCGGACGACTACAGAGAAGGCCAAAAAGGAATTGCTGATCTTTCTTACTCCGCTTGTTGCCATGGCGGACGACGAACTGACGGCAATCTCAGAAGCCGAGAAGAACAGGAACACGCTAACACAGCAAGGCATGGGAGCCGAGCTTTTCGATCAACACATGGAAGGTATGCGGGGGGACGTTGATCCAAACGAGCGTTAGGGACATGCGCCAAGGCCTTGGTTCGTTATGCTGGCTCCTGAAATATCCTGCGCATCAATTAGAGAAACCAATGGCTTGATTCTTCAGTATGTGCCCAAATACAGCAATGTGCGCGGACTTTCGAATCAGCAGGTTGAGCAGAGCATGAGCCGTATCAATAATCGTCCCCGAAAAGCACTTCGCTTTCTGACACCAGAAGAAGTATCTCTTCCTGAGAATCGAGCAGCAAGTAAGGCTGCTTTGATGATAAATGAAACAGTTGGCGTTGATGATATCGAGGTTCTTTGTCATAGCACCTATTTCAAAGCTCAAGGGAACCATAGAAGTCAATTCAACAGAAGGATTATATCATTTGATGGTGTAAAATGGGAATCAGGAGCTTGGGATTGTAAATGCTTGTTTTCTAAGAGGATAGACGGTTGTTCGTAGTGGTCCTATTGGTGCTTGACAAGCGCAGGAAACCCCTTTAGCCGCTCGGCGCCGGGAGCGAATATAGGCCGGGAAGGCGGTTTTCGGGCCAAAGATATTGAACAAGTTGGCCGAATGTGCTATAATAATATATATAAGAGGTTGGTGTGTGGTTTGGTTTTGGGGCTGATAAGGGCCCCAAAGCAGTTAGCCTTCTAAGTGTTTTATTCTATTTCGAGGAAGGAGATAGAAGATGCTCAAGTCGATGAGAGTCTTGCTATCCGTCATTGTCGTATGTGTATCTTTGGTTAGCTTGGTGTGGGCGGCTTGCCCTGATGGCGACCTGGATAACAACTGTAAAGTTGATTTTGGCGACGTCACGTTCCTTGTAGAGCGTTGGCTTGACGGGGCCGGCAGTTCGGCGGATATCGTGGGAGGCGACGGCGTAAACTTCGGCGACTTCGCGATAGTGGCGAAGAACTGGCGCCAAGAGGGCGGGACTACAGGGTCGGTGCGTGTTACTATCTCACCGCCTGACGTTATCTTTGACGGTGCTCAATGGACCGTTGACGGCGGCGAGCGGCGCGACAGCGGCGAAACGGTCAGTGGGCTGTCTGTCGGCTTACACACCGTTGAGTTCATAGACGTTCCCGGGTGGATAACGCCGAGTAACGAAGTCGTTGAGATTATCGCCGGCGAGACCGAAGCGGTCTCGGTCACTTATCTCCGCGAGGTCGGCTCGCTGATGGTCGATATCATCCCGGGCGAAGCCGTCGCCGCCGGGGCTCAATGGCGCGTCGATGAAGGCGCATGGCGGAACAGCGGAGTGACTGTCGGCGATGTGTATGTTGGCGGGCACATTGTCGAGTTCAAGGAGATCGATGGCTGGATCAGTGCGACCGATAGATCGGTTATTGTCAGCGAAGGGCAGTTGACGGCTATTTCGGCCGAATATTCGCAGCCCCTGGTGATAAGTGAATTTCTGGCGAGCAACCACAGCCCGAATCCGCCGGATCCGGATAAAGGGGAGCTGGTGGACGAAAACGGCGATTCGTCCGACTGGATCGAGATTTACAATCCGACGGATATTGCTATTGACTTGAGCGGCTGGTACCTGACGGATAATGACTCGAACTTGACAGAATGGAAGTTTCCCGCGGGCGTGAACGCAGATCGCAGCCGCCCCCGCCTCGAAGGCGCCAT
>DAOUUR010000297.1 GCA_030668045.1 bacterium | reverse complement strand
CGTCCCCTCAAGTATGATCGAGTTGGAAAGTATCGAATTGTCGCTGCGTCAATCACGCAGGATCAAGCCGAGATAATCTATACTCATGTGATCGGCATGATCCACGGCTCCGATTTTTTGGAATGTCTGGTGGTGTCGTCCACGCGAACGCCCTATCCTCGTCTCGAATTTGGTAACGGTAGTCGGGTGGAGGCTCGCTCGACTCAAAACCGTGGCGAGTACTTGCTGGGTAACGACTACGATCTTTTCATCTTTGATGAAGTCGCCTTTGAGGCCGATCCGGAATACGTCGTTGAGAATGTTATCCAGATGCGATTGGCCGACCGCGAGGGGAAGCTTGATCTGATTTCAACACCGAACGGTAAGAACTGGTTCTACCGCCGGGCCCGAGATATTATTGATTGTAAACGCGACGGTTATTTTCAGTCGGGCGACAGTCGGGAGAACTGTTATATCTCACAGGAGTTTCTCGAAGATCGGCTTCGGTATTTCTCGGAGTCGCGGGCGCAGCAGAATGTCATGGGGCAGTTTGTGGATTCTGGTGGTGAAATTCTCCGGGGTGGGTATGTTGACGCAGCGCTGGCGGCGATGGCCGGGGCAGGTTCGTCTCGGAAAGATGACCTGCGGCCTCCGGTCTATCTGAGCGGATGGGACCTGGCGCGGAAGAAGACGGCGACGGTCGGGATTACTGTTGAGATTATCGATGGTATGGCGCGGGTGATTGCGCTGGAGCGGTTTCGTCTGTTTGACTGGGCGGTTGTGATTAAACATATCAAGCGGCGGCAGGATGAGTACCCCGGTCAGCTAATGGTTGATGCCACTGGTCTTGGCGATGTGGTCGTAGAGCAATTGAAGGAGTACAATCCCGAAGCAGTGATTTTCTCGCCTCGGACCAAGGCCGAACTTCTTACCAATGTTGAGCTGTTTCACGCCAGGGGAGAGATTGCGTATGATCGCTGGGAATTACCCGATGGGCCGGGCAGGGTGTGGTCGTTGGAAGATGAGTTGCGACAGGCGCGCTGGGATAGCAACAATGAGTGCGACGCTTTTATGGCGCTGGCGCTGGCAATCTGGCCGCTTCGCAAGGAAAGGGTGGCTCAGCCTGCTCCCCGTGTTGGGCGGGCCTGATGGCCAAAAAGAAACGCCTTTCAAGGTGGGAGCTCGAAAGGCGTGCGAGTTAAGGTTGGGAGAGTTGGGATATTGTTACGAGATGTTTTTCTTTCTTGCCAGGTAGATTGCGGCCAGGCCGCTACCAAGTAGCAGCATCGTGCCGGGTTCCGGTACCGCCGTCAGGTCATTAGTTATTGGGTCTTGCTGAAAATCTGAATAAGTCGGTGGTAACGAGGTGACATGATAGTTGTCGGAACTGCTTTCCAGCCAACTGGTGTTGCTGCCAGGCTGAGTCGGCATTGTGGACCGCTCTTGATAAACAGGTGCGTGGCGACCAGCGCTGACTTCTATCCCTTCAACATCTGCCCAGGTAACAGTCATGGCCAGCAGGAAAATGATCATGGCTACCAGCCATTTCAACGGTGCTTTGCTGCTGTTTCTGTAAACGACCACGGCTCTACTCCATCTGTTGATTAAATTATCTACGTTCTTGAAAGCAAATCGAGTGCCCCATTTTATTTAACATTACCGTGCCCATAAAGATAGGCTTGGCAAGGGAATAGGGGCTTTACCATAAAGCGACACTTTCATCACAAGGCCTTAGAAGGCAAAGTTGTGCACAAAAATGGTGGCAACCTGCTGCTGTTCAATATCTGCACAGGACTTAGTAAAAACAGAATTCGGAGTGCAGATGGAAGCCAGTTTGGGACGTATCCATGCCGCGTTGGCCGAGGCGGAAGAGGCCAGGGTCACCAAAAATTTAGTCGAGCTGATCAACACAAATGTCGCTCCCCCGGATCCGGTAAAGGCGGATGATGTTTTTATCCGAGCGATGTTTATTGCGTCGGACGAAGTCAACAGCTTTGGCGGGCGGTTTCCAGACGAGGAGTTGCAGCAGTTGGCCCGGTTGCTGGTTGATTCGCCGGTGATGATCGGTCATCGCAAGGATAAGCTGCCGATCGGAAGAAATTTCCATGCTATGGTTATTCACCGGAACGATCGGGTTTGGGTTAAGAGTTATTTCTATTGGTTGAAGAATGCTGATGGCGCCGAAACACTTCGGGAGAATATCGACGGCGGTATCTACAAGGAGTGTTCGATCGGGTTCACGTTTCTCTTCCCGGAATGTTCGATGTGTGGTAAGGATATCCGCACCTGCGAACACGAGCCGTTTGGTAAATACGATACAGTGTCATCGGAGAACGACGAGGCGGTACAGTGTTATTTCAATTACCGGAAGATAGAACGGGTTCTGGAAACATCGCTGGTTTATCGTGGCGCCGTGCCGGATACGGGTGTGTCTAAAGATCTAAAAGTCGGCAGAGCGCAGAAGGGGAAGGCGACTGGGGCTGTGGTGGCTATTGACGATCTTGCCCAGCTTGATGCTGACCATGATTATCTGGCGGTGCCTTCTTATGAATCGATCCCGGTGACGCTATCGGTTAGGGACCGGGTTCTCGATTTGAGACGCGCTGGCGGTGAAAAGCTCTCGGCTGCATCCAGCAAGCTGTTTGAGTTACGCGACAATCTGCCGGACCTCTCGGCGCTGGGTCAGTTGATTGGATACAAGGGGAAGGAACGGTGTTCTCTCAGTCAGCTTGACAGGCATCTAAACGGGCGATCATCATCGGTGACTCGTCTTGAGATTAAGCTGTTTCCCAATGCAGACCTGAACTCAGAATCAATCACTGCCGAACATTCGCATCACCGAATCGGCGTGATTCCTCATCGGATAGGCAACCCAGTTGATCTTGGGGCTGAGGTGTCGCGTCTGGTAACGCGCGATGGTGTTCGGCTGTATCGTTGGGATGGTAAGGTCGATCTGACGCGAGGCTATCATTTCAAATCGTGCCCTCAGGAGGCAACGTCGGGGAGTTCGTATCACCTGGTCATGGATAACAGCAGTGCGGTTGCTTGTTTTACTTTTGAGGATACCGATTGTGACCGTTCGATTGCAATTCGGCAGTTCAATCTGTCACGATTCCTTCGTGGCAGTCGCTTTGTGGCTGATTTTGTAGAGGGCGAGAACGACCGTCCAACCGGCGGGAGCGGACACCGAGGAACAGTAGAGATCGAATCCGGCTCAGGTGAGGGCAAGCGCATGAAATTGAGTGGCGGTTTACAGGGGTTGTTTTACTTGAGGCCGATTAAACTCGATGGCAGGAAACGGTATCTGTTTTACAAGGTGAGTTTGGCTCAGTAGTCGATCAGGCTCAGGGTGCGGTTGAGAGCGCCACCCCGGAAGTGTTGCTGGACGAGGCCGACGGTTGGAGAGTAGTACTCATCGACGTGGGCCACAGCGACTGTGTCATACGAACTGACGAAGAGATCAACGGTGAAATGATAGGTGTCAAACGAACCGGCCGGGACAACAACGGTCTCGGTAGCGACCAACTGTTTGGAGAAGAAGAATCCGTGATGGGCAAAGTAGAACGACATCATACGATCAGTTTCACCGGTGGACAGAGAAGGTGTGAATCCTTCCCAGCTTGTTTCGCTGCTGAGTGAGCGTTTCATGTTAACCGGTGGAACGGCCATGTAGAAGAGCGAGTCAGTGTCGTTGATTCGCTGCCAGTAACCATTTTGAAGGACCGATTGTCCGGTCACGCGCAGGTTGATCATCGGAAGAGTGTCAGCAGAGATGATCCAGTCATCGCCGGCTTCGGCCACGATGATTACCTGCTCCGATGTTGAGACTTCGATTGAGAAAACGGGATCAAATGAGATCACCGAATCGGTCTGCAGATAATGGAAAGTACGACCATCGACCAACCCCAGCAGAGTGGAACCATCGACGTAATTAGCCGGG
>DAOUUR010000479.1 GCA_030668045.1 bacterium | reverse complement strand
TGGGCGATTAGCTCAGTTGGTTAGAGTACTTGCTTGACATGCAAGGGGTCACTGGTTCAATTCCAGTATCGCCCACCATTTGACTAAATGCGGATTCAACGAAACTTCGAAGTGTCCGGGAATCCGCTTCTATACTATAGGCTCAAGACGCGGAAAACGAACAACGAGCAATGAGCGAAATCAAAATCACCTTTCCAGATGACTCCACCCGAGAGTTTGAGTCACCGACCACCGGGTACGACATCGCCAAAGCAATCTCTCCAAGATTAGCCAAGGCTGCTATTGCTGTCAAGATCGATGGTGCTCTTCGTGATGTTGGCGCTGAAATTTCAACAGATTGCTCAATCGAAATCCTGACTTTTGACAATCCCAAAGGGCGCGAGATTTTCTGGCACTCAAGCTCACACATTATGGCTCAGGCGGTGCTGGAGTTATTCCCGGAAGCCAAGCTGGCTATCGGGCCATCGATTGCCGAAGGCTGGTACTATGATTTCGAGGTGTCGGAGCCGTTTTCACCGGAAGATATTGAGCGTATAGAAAAAAAGATGGGTGAGATTATTGCCGAGAAGGCTCCCTTCCGATGCGAAACCAAAGACCGGAAGGAGTCGATAGAATACTACCGTTCCAAGGGTGCGACCTACAAGGTCGAATTGCTGGAAGACCTCCAGGACGACCAGGTCAGTTTCTACTACCATTCACGATTTGAAGACCTCTGTCGTGGCCCGCATATTCAGCACACCGGATTGATCAAAGCGTTTAAGCTGACTACCGTTTCGGCAGCCTATTGGCGTGGTGACGAAACCCGCCAGACTCTGCAGCGCATCTATGGCGTGTCGTATCCCAAGAAAGCGATGCTGGAAGATTATATCGTCAGGATGGAAGAGGCCAAAAAACGTGACCATCGGATACTCGGCAAACAGTTGGAGCTGTTTTCAGTCTCCGATGAAGTCGGTGCCGGATTGATACTGTGGCATCCCAAGGGTGCGCGGGTGCGGACCGAAATAGAGGATTTCTGGCGGCACGAACACCTGAATTCCGGTTACGAAATAGTCTACACCCCCCACATAGCACATCTAAGTCTCTGGGATCGATCCGGTCACACCGATTTTTATAGCGAAGATATGTACGGCCCGATTGATGTCGACCAACACAAGTATCAATTGCGACCGATGAATTGCCCGTTCCATATCAGCATATACAAGTCGCGTCGCTGGTCTTATCGCGATCTCCCACTGCGTTGGGCAGAGTTAGGCACTGTCTACCGATACGAACGCCCCGGTGTCTTGCACGGTTTGATGCGTGTCCGGGGATTCACTCAGGATGATGCCCATCATTTTGTCACTCAGGAAAATATGGAGAAAGAGCTTGCCTGGCTGTTGGACTTCTGTCTGCATCTTTTGAGCTCGTTTGGGTTCTCTGAATACAATATATACCTGTCAACCAGACCAGAAAAAGCTATCGGAGATATCGAGGACTGGCATCGGGCTGAAGCCGGGCTAAAGAAGACTCTGGAAAATGCCAGCCTGGCCTATGAAGTTGACGAGGGCGGGGGAGCCTTTTACGGACCCAAAATCGATATTGGGATTACCGATGCCCTCAATCGCAACTGGCAGTGTTCGACTATCCAGTTTGATTTTTCCTTGCCGGAACGCTTCGATTTGTATTATATTGATTCTGATGGTCAGCAGAAGCGCCCGTTTATGATTCACCGGGCTTTGCTGGGATCAATTGAGAGATTTTTTGGTATCTTGATAGAACACTATGCCGGCAATTTTCCACTCTGGCTGGCACCTGTTCAGGTCAAGGTGTTGCCGATTACCGACAGCATCAATGAATTTGGCTCTGATGTTGTCGATAAATTAAATAAGCGCGGCTTTCGTGCAGTGCTTGATGATCGGTCCGAGAAAGTAGGGGCCAAGATCAGAGACGCGGAAATGCAGAAAGTACCGTATATGTTTGTCGTTGGTGCCAGAGAAGCCGAGGCCGGAGAGGTATCGGTTAGAAAACATGGGACCGGCGATATGGGATCTAAGAAACTTGATGAGGCCATAGAAATGCTCTCCCAGGAAGTCGAGAGCAAAGGCCTTGCAGAATCCTAAGATTTAGGAGGAGTTCATAAGTAGCAAAGAACTGCGGGTGAATAGCCGCATTAGGATGTCACCTGTTAGGCTGATCGGCCCGAACGGGGAACAGATGGGAATTATTCCTGTCAATGAAGCCTTGGAGCGGGCCGCCGAGCTTGGTCTCGACCTGGTTGAAGTTGCTCCCAATGGCAAGCCGGTGGTATGTCGTATTCTTGACTACGGCAAACTGAAATACGAGCTGGCCAAGAAGGATAAAGCGGCCAAGAAAAAGCAGCATGCTTTTCAACTCAAGGAGATGCGGTATCGACCTAAAATCGACGGTCACGACTTTGACTTTAAGACCAAACATGTTCGCGAGTTCATTGA